>JAIXLB010000096.1 GCA_026931905.1 Chitinophagales bacterium | reverse complement strand
ATATACATTTCAAATTTTCGCATCCTATAAAGTTCTTATTTAAAAGATTTACGTTGGCAAAAAATAGTATTTTAAGAACCCGAGGTGCGAAAACTTGAAATGCTTCCTTCAATTATTAAATACACCATTTATGAGAGCTAAAAAAAATTAACTTCGCTGCCTTAAAGACAAAAAATATGCAAAATAATTTAAAAGCATTAGCTACACAAATTAGAAGAGATATAGTACGCATGGTACATGCGGTTCAAAGTGGGCATCCTGGTGGTTCATTAGGTTGTACAGATTTTTTAACTGTATTATATTTTCATACTATGAAATACAAAACAGATTTTAATATGAATGGTACAAATGAAGATGTGTTTTTTCTTTCCAATGGTCATATTTCTCCTTTGTTTTATTCTGTATTAGCAAGAGCAGGCTTTTTTGATGTAAAGGAATTAGCAACTTTCAGAAAAATAAATTCAAGGTTACAAGGGCATCCTACAACACACGAACATTTACCAGGTGTAAGAGTTGCAAGTGGATCATTGGGTCAAGGTTTAAGTGTTGCTATTGGTGCTGCTCTTACAAAAAAATTAAACAATGATAAAGGGTTAGTTTTTTCATTGCATGGCGATGGCGAATTACAAGAAGGACAAATTTGGGAGGCTGCTATGTTTGCACCACATAACAAAGTTGATAATTTAATAACAACAATTGATTATAATGGACAACAAATTGATGGACCCACAGAAAAAGTTTTAAGTTTAGAAAGTTTAAGAGCAAAATTCGAAGCATTTAATTGGCATGTTTTAGAAACGAATGGCAATAATATTGATGATTTAATTGATACACTTGAAAACGCTAAAAGCCTTACTGGTAAAGGAAAACCAATTTGTATTTTAATGAGTACAACAATGGGTAAAGGTGTAGATTTTATGGAAAATGGACACGAATGGCATGGTATTGCTCCTAATGATGAGCAATTAGCCAAAGCTTTAGCTCAATTACCAGAAACAATAGGAGATTATTAATGAGTTAGGTGCTATTTTAAAAAATTTTAAGAAAAAAAACCGATTGGAGTATTGATTTGTCGTTATTAGCCTTTACCTTAGCAGCGGTTTTTCATAGGATATTGGATTTTAAAAACGGGGCTGGATCTTTATCCTGGCCCCTTTTTTATTATAAAACCCTTTTGTAGCAATGGTTTTAATGAAGTTTAATTAATTGAAAACTGATTAAATTTTTATTCTTCTGCACTAAATTTTACCAAACATTCTATCTAAATAATCTTCTTTAAATTCTATATAAGTAGGATTGCCAGAAGGTGTAACATTGGGTGTAGTACATTGAAATAAATGCTCTAAAAGGGTTTGCATTTCGTTTTGAGATAAAGCCGTACCTGTTTTTATAGCTTGTTGCCTGCTTATACAACGTATTAATTTTTCTCTTTTACTGTATTTTATATCGGTGCTAAAATGTTTAAACTGTTCTAATAAAAGCTCAATAGAGTTTTTTTCATTGCCTTGAATAACATCTGCAGGTGTGCCTTGAATAATAAAAGTGTTGTTACCAAAAGGTTCTATTTGATAACCAAGTGCAATAATATCGGGTAATAAATCTTCTAATAAAATTGCATCGGGTGTTGCTAATTCTATGGTTACAGGAAATAATATTTTTTGAACAGTAGGTTGCGTACTATGTGATTGTGCAATATATTTTTCGTACAAAATTCTTTCGTGTGCATGCTGCTGATGCACTAACATAAAGCCTGAATTATTAGAAGTTAAAATGTATGTGTTGTGTAATTGAATATATGTGTTGCTAAATTTTGGAAGTGTTTGTAATAAAACATTTTCTGTTGGGTTGCTTATTGAATTGTATTGTTCTTTATTAGTAAAAAAATCTTTCCAGTGCTTTAGTTCGCTTTTTTCGTTGGGTTCTATTTTATGAGCTTGATGTTTGCCTGTAAATGTTTTGTATAAATTTCCAGATGCAGTTAATTCTTTTTTTTCTGTTGTAAAAGGTTTGTTTACTGCATCTAAGTTTTGTATTTCTGGGTTTAATGTAAAGTCTAAACTTGGTGCTATGCTAAACTGTGCCAAAGCATGTTTTACTGCAGCTTGAACAAAAGCATAAATTATTTTTTCGTCTTCAAATTTTATTTCCTGCTTGGTAGGGTGTACATTAATATCTATTTGTGCAGGGTCTAAATCAATAAATAAAACATAACTTGGATAACTGTCTTTTGCAATCATATTTTCAAAAGCATTAGCTACTGCATGGTTTAAATAAGCACTTTTTATAAAACGATTGTTTACAAAAAAATATTGGTCACCCCTTGTTTTTTTAGCTGCTTCTGGTTTGCCAACAAATCCATAAATATTCATGTAATCTGTTTGCTCTTTTACCATTACTAATTTAGCATTATAATTCGTACCTAAAATTTGTACAATGCGTTGTTTAAATGTTCCTGCATCTAAGTGAAAAACTTGTTGCCCATTGCTTACTAAAGAAAAATGAATTTCAGGAAAAGCCATTGCTACACGAATAAATTCTTCTACAATATGCTTCATTTCTGATGCATTACTTTTCAAAAAATTTTTTCTTGCAGGTACATTGAAAAATAAATTTTTCATGCTTATAGTTGTGCCAACATTACAAGCACAAGGCTCTTGCTTTTTTACAATGCTGTTTTCAATTTCTATGTAAGTGCCTAATTCATCTTCTTGTTTTTTTGTTTTAAGTTCTACTTGAGCTACAGCAGCAATACTTGCCAAAGCCTCTCCTCTAAAACCCATTGTTCTAATACTAAAAAGGTCGTCTATTTTTTTAATTTTACTGGTAGCATGTCGTTCAAAAGCCATCCTGGCATCAGTTTCACTCATTCCTTTTCCATTATCAATAACAGAAACAAGTGTTTTACCAGCCTCAGTAATTATTAGTTTTATTTCAGTAGCATTTGCATCTACGGCATTTTCTAAAAGTTCTTTTACAGCACTTGAAGGACGTTGTATTACTTCGCCTGCTGCTATTTGGTTTGCTATACTATCTGGTAAAAGTTCAATAATATCTGCCACTACAATTCAATTTTTAAAGGCTTCAAATGTAGTTTTTTTATAGCAAGATTTGCACAAAGAATCTGTGCTGTTGCCATTTAAAAACAAAAAAATTAGTACTGTACTAATAAACTTTTTGAAGTATTAGAAAACTCTGTTTTCTTTGTTTGATACTTAATTGAATACATTTTTATTATGAATACAATACAAGCTATTGTTATAGCAATCGTAGAGGGTTTAACAGAATTTTTACCCATTTCATCAACTGCACACATGGGGTTTACTGCACATTTAATGGGTATAAAAGAAGATGAGTTTTTAAAAATGTATCAAGTAAGTATTCAGTTTGGAGCAATCTTGGCTGTGGTTGTTGCCTATTGGACTAAATTCTTTCAGTTTAAAAATTTTAAATTTTACATTAAACTTACATTAGCTGTAATACCTGCATTGGTTTTAGGAAAATTATTTGATGAAAAAATAGAAGCCGTTTTAGGCAATCAAATTGCTATTACTATTGTATTAATTGTTGGAGGAATTATTTTGTTGTTTGTTGATAGCTGGTTTAAAAATCCAAAAATTGTTGAAGAAGAACAAATCTCTAATAAAACTGCAGTAACTATTGGTTTTTTTCAATGTCTTGCTATGATGCCTGGCACAAGTAGAAGTGCAGCTTCTATTATTGGAGGAATGGCTTTGGGTTTAAGCAGAAAAGCAGCTGCAGAGTTTTCGTTTTTTTTAGCTGTACCAACCATGTTGGCTGTTACTGTATATTCAGTATTTGTAAAAACTTGGGGTGAAGGAACTGTTCATCAAGCAAAAGGATACGAAATGATTATGGCTGATAAAAGCAACATGATTAATTTTATTTTAGGAAATGTAATTGCTTTTGTTGTTGCATTAATTGCAATAAAATCTTTTATTGCTTTATTAAATAAATTTGGTTTCAAAATGTGGGGTTGGTATAGAATAATTATTGGTGTTATTTTATTAATATTGTTTTTAAATGGATTTATTCAATAAATAAAATACCCATTGCTACTGATAATTTTGATTTGATTTTTAATTTTCTTTGTTTCAAATAAAACAAAACTATTTTTTATGAAAAAGAATTTATGCTTTGTTGCTTGTATTGTTATAACCCTTGCTTCTTGCAACTTTTTTACCTCATCTTATGGAAAAAAAATTAAAATAAGCGATAAAGTAGAAGTGTATATTAAAGGTGATAGTACCACAGAAGAAGATGGAAGAAAATTAGGCGTATTCTTAGATACAACTTGGAAAGATTTAACCAATAAACGCTCTATTCAACTTATCAAAGAACATGGAGTTTATAATGTAGGCATGGTGGTTGATGAAAGTAAATTAAAGGCAGACTCTACTTTAAACGGAAGTTTTGTTATGCTTCGTTTTTTAATAAATATTAGTGTATATCCTGAAAGTAAAGTAAATTTAGTTTTAACAGATGATGAGTTTAAACCTTATAAAACCTTTAAAGATGAACCCATAGAAGGGCTTACCAATCCTTCAGAATCCACTACAGATTCTACCTCAAAATAACAACCAAAACTTACATGTACAAAAGCACTATAAAAAACTATAGTGCTTTTTTGTGCTATCTCTTATCTTTAAAGTTTAAACATCTAACTGTACTACATGCAAACAGCTTCTAAGAAAGTTATTAATGCTTGGGCAATGTACGATTGGGCAAATAGTGCTTACAATCTTGTTATTACTTCAACCATGTTTCCTGCTTATTACGAAGCTGTAACATCTAATAATAACAATGAAGTAAAATTGTTGGGTAGAACTTTTGTAAATACTTCTTTATACAATTATGCTTTAGGTATTGCATTTTTAATTGTTGCCATTATTTCTCCCATTCTTTCTTCTATTGCAGATTATAAAGGAAATAAAAAATCATTTCTTCGTTTTTTTTGTACCATAGGCAGTATTGCTTGTAGTGGTTTGTTTTTTTTTAATGAAAATAATCTTGGGTTAGGAATATTTTTAATGATAATAGCATGTATTGGATTTTGGGCAAGCGTTGTTTTTTATAACTCGTATTTACCAGAAATAGCAGCAGAAAAAGATAGAGATAGTGTAAGTGCAAAAGGGTTTGTAATGGGCTATATTGGTAGTGTTTTATTGCAAGTTATTTGTTTTGTATTGTTATTTAAACAAGAGTGGTTTGGCATAACATCAGATAGTAAGGCATTACAAATTTCTTTTCTTTTAGTAGGTATTTGGTGGTTTGGTTTTGCACAACGAACATTATTTGTTTTACCCAAAGGCATTGCATCTGCAAGCAGACCAGAAAAAAACATTTTAGCCAATGGGTTTATTGAGTTAAGAAAAGTATGGAAGCAATTAAAATCATTACCTATTTTAAAAAGATTTTTAATAGCTTTTTTCTTTTACAATATGGGTGTACAAACAGTTATGCTGGCTGCAACCTTGTATGGAAAAAGTGAATTAGCAATACCAACATCTAACCTTATAATTGCAATTTTATTAATACAGTTAGTTGCTATTCCAGGTGCAACACTTCTTTCAAAACTTTCAGCTAAAATTGGTAATTTGCAATCTTTAGTTGTAGCAGTAATCATTTGGATTGGCATTTGTATAGGGGGTTATTTTATACCCAAAGGCAACATCAATATTTTTTATGTATTAGCTGTTGTTGTAGGTTTTGTAATGGGTGGCATACAAAGTTTAAGTCGCTCTACCTATGCTAAATTAATGCCTGAGGTAAAAGAAACAACTTCGTTTTTTAGTTTTTTTGATGTAACAGAAAAAGTGGCTATTGTATTAGGAATGTTTGGCTATGGCTATATTACAGAATTAGCTGGAGGTTCGCAACGAAACTCTGTTTTGTTATTAGGTTTTTTATTTTTTATAGGATTGATTATTTTATTATATACCATTAAAATTCAAAAAAAAGAAACGTATGCAACTGTATAGTATAGAAACTGAAAATTTTAAATTAGATGGGGGTGCTATGTTTGGTGTAGTACCAAAAAGTATTTGGAATAAACTAAATCCAGCCGATGAAAACAATATGTGTAATTGGGCAATGCGTTGTTTATTAATTGAAGATGGCAATAAATTAATTTTAGTAGATACAGGCATTGGCAATAAACAAGATGCAAAATTTTTCTCTTATTATTATTTGAATGGCAATAATACTTTAGAAAAATCGCTTGCAAAATATGGTTTTAGCAAAGACGATATTACCGATGTAATTCTTACACACTTACATTTTGATCATTGTGGAGGAAGTGTAGAACGTGTAGGCGAAAAATTAATTCCTGCTTTTAAAAATGCAACTTATTGGAGCAATGAAATGCACTGGCAGTGGGCAACACAGCCTAATGCAAGAGAAAAAGCCTCTTTCTTAAAAGAAAATATTTTGCCCATACAAGAAAGTGGGCAGTTAAAATTTATAGCAACACCAACTAATAATTTAGAACAAACCAACCAATTAGGAGCAACTCAATTTTCTGATAATATTAGTATAAGATTTGTAAATGGACATACAGAAATGATGATGCTGCCTCAAATAAATTACAAAGGAAAAACTGTTGTGTATATGGCAGATTTATTACCCAGTGCTGCACATATTCCATTGCCTTATGTTATGGCTTATGACATGTTTCCTTTAACTACATTACAAGAAAAAAAATCTTTTTTACAAGAGGCTGTACAAAATAATTACACCTTGCTTTTTGAACATGATGTAACAAACGAATGTTGTACTTTACTACAAACAGAAAAAGGTATAAAGCCTCATTCGTTTTTTAAGCTCAGCGAAATGTAAAAAACAAATCAGCCATTTTGAATTTCTCAAAATGGCTGATTACATTAACACTATATACAAAATATGAAAAAGAAAAAATACCCAAATTAATCTGCCTCTGCAATAACTTCTTTCACTTCTGGAATCATGCGTTTCATCATTCCTTCAATACCTGCTTTTAAAGTAATCATACTACTGGGGCAGCCACTACAACTTCCTTGTAAAATTACATTTACAACACCATTGTTATAACTTTTAAATTGTATAGCACCACCATCCATTTCTACAGCAGGTTTTACATAATTTTCCAATAATTCCTTTACACGTTTTACAATATCAGAATCATCATCACTAATAGTATTATTTGATTCTTGAATAGATTTTGCTAAATCTTCTTCATTTATTATTACACCACCATTTTCCAAATATTCCTTTAAAAAATCTTTAATCGTTGGAATAACATCTTCCCAATCTTCAGTTTCTATTGTTTTAGTAAGTGTTACAAAATTGCTTGCAATGAAAACGCCTTTAATAAAAGGAAAACTAAATAATTCTTTTGCCAATGGCGATGGTTCTGCCATGCTTTCATCTTGAAAATCTATACTTTTCCCTGGGTACAATAATTTGTTTGCAACAAATTTCATTGTCTCTGGGTTAGGAGTCATTTCTGTATAAATACTAATTATTGGATTGCCTGTTTTTATCATAAAAAAATACTTTAACAATGCAAATTTATGATTTTAGTTTGGAGTAATTCATTTACACATTGACGATCGTTGCTTTTTTCGGTTATCGTAACTGTAACAAATTATAATTCAATAAAAAGTATTATAAAATGTTTTCAATTTGTTGCAAGTGTGTTACACTAAAAGTGGGTTGTACATCAGTTTTTATGTTCAAATGATTTACAAAAACAGTATCCATTCCTGCATTAATTCCTCCTTGAATATCAGCTTCTACATTATCGCCAATCATCATACTTTCGTACACATTAGCTCTTGCTTTTTGTAAAGCAAAATCAAAAATTTCTTTGTTGGGTTTTAAACTATTACTCGATTCCGATGTAATAACTTCCTGAAAAAATATTTGAATATTACTGTTGCTAATTTTTTTAAATTGTACTGCCTCAAATCCATTTGTTATTAAATGCAGGTTGTAATTTTTGTTTTTTAAGTATTCTAATATTTCTATGGTGTAAGGAAATAAATTTTTTTTAGTAGGTAAGATGTTTAAAAAATCTACTGCCATTTCTTTTGAAAGCTTTTCGTTGGCAATTTTATATTCTAAAAAAGTAAGCCAAAGCCTTTTCCATCTTAGTTCTTCTTGTTTTATAAAACCTTTGGTGTATCTGTTCCACAACTTTTCATTATGCACACTATATTTTTCAAAAAAAATATCAAAATCGGTTATGCCAATTTCCAATAATTTGTACTTTATATAAAGTTCATACATTGTTTCTTTTGCATTAGCTTCCAAATCCCAAAGTGTATGGTCTAAATCAAAAAAAAGATGTTTGTATTGTTTCATGTTTGCAAAATAAAAGGGCATTGCTTAATAATATCTTTTATAAGAGTATAAACTTTTGAACACTTTTTATTGGTAAAATATTTTTTAAATTACTCTATAAATTTTATTTACTTCGTAGCATATTATTATGAATATTATTATTACAGGAGCTTCAAAAGGTTTTGGAAAATCTTTTGCTGAAATTTTTGCAGCAGATGGACATACTTTATTGCTTTGTGCAAGAAATGAAATGCAGCTTAAAAGCACTGTTAAAGCCATTCAAGAAAAAAATTCAAAAGCTGTTATTCATACTAAAGCTATTGATATAAGTGTAAAAGAAAATGCTATTGCTTTTGGCAAATGGTGTTTGGAATTTGGCACACCAACCATTGTAATAAACAATGCAGGACGTTTTTTACCTGGTTCTATTTTTAATGAAGAAGATAATGTGTTGGAACAAATGATACATACAAATTTGTATAGTGCTTATCATCTTACAAGAACTGTATTGCCTGCAATGATGCAAGAAAAGCAAGGACATATTTTTAATATTTGCTCCATAGCTTCTTTAAAAGCATATAGCAATGGAGGGAGCTACAGTATCAGCAAGTTTGCTTTATTAGGGCTCAGCAAAAATTTAAGAGAAGAGCTAAAGCCTTACAACATAAAAGTTACATCTGTTATGCCAGGTGCAGCATTTACTGATAGTTGGGCAAATTCTGGTGTAAACGAAAATAGAATTATGGAAGCTAATGATGTTGCAAAAATGGTGTATGCAGCAGCAAAATTATCTCCTCAAGCATGTGTTGAAGAAATTATTTTACGTCCACAATTAGGCGATTTATAATTTCTAAAAACTAAATCGTATTGTATTTTTCTGCTGATAAAGCATTAACAAAACGTATTATTTTTTACTTTTAATTTTAACCACAAACAATAATAACATGATGTGTTTAAAGAATTTAGTATTGGCATTAAGTGCAATCCTTTTTTCAATAAGTGCTTTTTCTCAACCAGAACGTTGGCAACAAAAAATTAAATACAATATAGATGTAATAATGAATGTAAATGAAAATAAATTTACAGGAATAGAAAAAATAGAATACACCAATAACTCACCAGATACTTTATACAAAATATTTTTTCATTTATATTGGAATGCCTTTCAACCCAACAGTAGCATGGATGTAAGAAGCAGAGAACTGGGCAAAACTGTTATTAGAAAAGGAAAAGATGGCAAAGATGTTCTTGATTGGGATGGAAGAGTAACCAACAGAATTGCTCATTTAAAAGAAAATGAAATTGGGTATCAAAAAGTAAAAAGTATTGTAATAAATGGTAAACCACAAAAACTTATAGAGCATGAAACCATTTTAGAAGTTGTATTGGATAAACCTATGCTTCCTAAAACAAAAATGCTAATGAATGTAAATTTTGAAGCACAAGTACCTATTCAAATAAGACGCTCAGGAAGAGTTAATGCAAAAGGAATAAAGTTTAGCATGAGCCAATGGTATCCTAAGGTTGTAGAATATGATTATCAAGGCTGGAATGCCAACCCTTATATTGCAAGAGAGTTTTATGGAGTTTGGGGCGATTTTGATGTAAAAATTACAATAGATAAAAATTACATGATTGCTGCAACTGGTGTATTGCAAAATCCTAATTCAATAGGCATGGGTTATTCAACACCAGGGTTAAAAGTTGCAAAACCAATAAAAAATACAATTACTTGGAATTTTATTGCAGAAAATGTACATGATTTTGTTTGGGCTGCAGATACTGAATATACTCATATTTCAAAAGAAGTAAGAAAAGGATTAACGCTTCATGTATTTTATAGAAACTCAAGCCCTTCAACCGATAGTGCTTGGAATAATGTATTGTATGCTGCTGAAAAATCTTTACCATATATAGAACAACGTTTTGGCAAATATCCTTACCCGCAATATTCATTTATAGAAGGTGGTGATGGAGGAATGGAATATGCCATGGCAACCTTGCTTTATGGACCAGGTTTAGGTACAGTTTTTCATGAATGGATGCACAGTTGGTATCAACAAATTTTAGGAACCAATGAAAGCCTATATCCTTGGATGGACGAGGGTTTTACCAGTTATGCAGAAGATGAAATTTCGGCTTGGTACAATAAAAATTATGCATGGAAAAGTCCATGGATTTCAGAAAAACAAAAAGCCAATATCATTTATCAAAACAACAATCCATCAGAAGAGTTGCCTATTAATCAATCAGGCAATTATGCAGGGTATTTTAGTTTAACCAAAAGCCCTTACGAAGAACCTTTAACCACACATGCAGATCATTACAACACCAATATTGGCTACTCGCTTTCTGTGTATTCAAAAGGGGCGGTCTTTCTAAATCAGTTGGGCTATATAACAAGCGATTCTATAAGAGATAAAATTTTATTGGAGTATTACAGGGTATGGAAATTTAAACATCCTAACCCCAACGATTTTATAAGAATTGCTGAAAAAGTTAGTGGACTTGAATTGCAGTGGTACAAAGAATATTGGATAAATTCTACCAAAAATATTGATTATGCTTTGGGCAATATTTCTATTGATACACTTACTTCAAAAGCATTGCTAACTATAAAAAGAATTGGTAAAATGCCTATGCCTATTGATGTTGTTGTAACTTATAAAGATGGCAGTTCTGAAATGTATTACATACCACTTGATTTAATGTTTGGCAATAAACCAACAGAAAATAAAACGCCAAGAATTATTTTAAAAGAATGGCAATGGACGCATCCTGAATATTCTTTTCCCATCAATAAAAAATTAGGTGATATAAAATCTATAGAAATTGATCCTTCTAAAAGAATGGCAGATGTAAATAGAAACAACAATAAAATTACAATTCCAGAAGAGTAAAAAAATCAATAAACATACTGGGTTACTGAAAAGATTTTATTCTGCAAAGCTTATTCATTATCTTGCAGCCCTTATCGTATTGTAATGAAATTTCTATCTCAAAATTTAGATTTTTTAGACCATCTACTTTCTTAAGCTTTTAAAAAAGTACAACTTTGTATTGCATTTATAATTGTAGTACAATGATTATCTAATCAACTTCACGTTCATTTCATTTTGCAGATTTATTTTCTAATTTATTCTTTTATCAAATAAAAATTATTCAAACATGGATACATTAAATGTTACAAAAAACACAGCCTATTTTATAGAGTTGGAAGAAAAATATGGAGCTCACAATTATCATCCACTACCCGTAGTTTTAGAAAAAGGCGAAGGTGTTTTTTTGTACGATGTAGATGGCAAGCGTTATTACGATTTTTTAAGTGGTTATTCAGCAGTTAATCAAGGGCACTGCCATCCAAAAATTATTGAAACATTAATTGAACAATCAAAAAAATTAACTCTTACTTCAAGAGCATTTTACAATAATAGATTAGGTGAGTACGAAAAATTTATAACTAATTATTTTGGTTATGATAAAGTATTGCCTATGAATACAGGAGTTGAAGGTGGCGAAACTGCAATAAAATTAGCAAGACGTTGGGCTTATGCAAAAAAAGGAATTGAAGAGAATAAAGCAGTAATAATTTTTGCAGAAAATAATTTTTGGGGAAGAACAATGGCTGCAATTTCTGCTTCTACAGACCCCAGCAGTTACAAAGGTTTTGGCCCTTATATGCCTGGTTTTACAGTAGTTCCATACAATAATTTAGAAGCATTGGAAAAAGCATTGCAAGACAAAAATGTTGCAGCTTTTATGGTTGAACCTATTCAAGGCGAAGCAGGTGTTGTTGTTCCTGATGATGGTTATTTAAAAGCTGTAAGAGATTTATGTACTAAATACAATGTGTTGTTTATTGCAGATGAAATTCAAACAGGACTTGCACGTACAGGAAAAATGCTTGCCTGCGATCATGAAAATGTACGACCAGATATTTTAATTCTTGGAAAAGCTTTAAGCGGTGGTGTATTGCCTGTAAGTGCTGTATTATGCGATGATGCAATAATGCTTAATATTAAACCAGGTGAACATGGTAGTACTTATGGTGGAAATCCTTTGGCTTGTGTAGTTGCTGTAAAAGCATTGCAAGTTTTAAAAGACGAAAACATGGTAGAAAATGCAGCAAATATGGGTATTCTATTAAGAGAAGAATTGACAAAACTAAATTCTTCTTTTATTAAAACAATTCGTGGTAAAGGTTTATTAAATGCAATAGTAATTAACCATAAAAACCCTGAAGCAGCATGGGATTTGTGTTTAGAATTAAAAGAAAATGGATTATTGGCAAAACCTACTCATGGAGATAAAATTCGATTTGCACCTCCTTTAATAATTAATAAAGAACAGATAAAAGAAAGTGTTGCTATTATTGAAAAGTCTTTAAAAGTTTTAGAATAAACCAATAAAAAAACAACTTAATTTTTTAAAATTTCTTCAGCATGTTGTTTGCTTTTGGGTTTTAAAATTATTCTTTCTATTACTCCTTTTTCATTGATGATAAAAGTTGTACGAATAAGTCCAAAATACTTTTTACCGTACAACTTTTTTTCGCCCCATACACCGTATTTATCAATAATGATGCGTTGCGAATCTGCAATTAAATCAAAAGGTAAATTGTTTTTTGTGGTAAAACTTTGGTGGCTTGTTTCACTGTCTGGGCTAATTCCAATTATAACATATCCTGCATTTTGCAGAACAGCAAAATTATCTCTTAAATTACAAGCCTGAATGGTACAAGTGGGTGTATGATCTTTAGGGTAAAAATAAAGTACAACTTTTTTTCCTTTAAAATCTGCAAGCGAAATTTTTTTACCTGCTTGATTGATGCCTGTAAAAGCAGGTGCTTTTTGCCCTTCAGTTAAGTGTGTCATTTTACTATTTTTCTTTTACAAATTTCATAAAATTTAAGGAATGGCACAAGGTATATCTTCGTTTTTCTATGTCATTCTTTTTCTATGTCATTCTGAGCGAAGCGAAGAATCTCCTGAATAACATTACCAAAGTTTAAGCAAATGTTTCACTTTGTTCAACATAACACATTTTTTTTGTGATAGATTTTCTATTGGAAATTTTATCACGCCAATAATTAGCTAAAATTATTTACTTTAGTAGCCTATTTGGGGTATTAGTATTGATATATTTGTTCATTCAAACAATTTTAATTTGCAGTTCGTAAGGAAATTTTTCAACACAACTAAAAAAACTGATTTTATTAAGCAGGTTGAAAATACTTTAGGTATAAAACCTACTAAATCTATCCTTTATATTACTGCACTAAGCCATAGAAGTATCAAAGAAAACTCAGATGAAAATAATGAGCGTTTAGAATACTTGGGCGATGCTATATTAAGCAGTATTGTAGCAGATTATTTGTTTAAACGTTATCCATATAAAGAAGAAGGCTTCTTAACCGAAATGAGAAGCAAAATGGTAAATCGTAATCAGCTCAATGAAGTTGCTTTAAAAATGGGTTTAAAAAAACTTATATTGTATAATAAACTGGACAATAGTTTACGCAACAGTCAAATTTTTGGCAATACTTTAGAAGCTATTGTTGGTGCAGTTTATTTAGATAAAGGCTATAAAAAAACACAACAATGGGTGCTAAAGCAAATTGTTATTCCGCACATGTTTGTAGATGATTTGGAAGCCATAGATATTAATTTAAAAAACAAACTTATTGCTTGGGCAAATAAAAATGGAAAAACTTTATCGTTCGATGTGGCTGAAGAAAAACTATCGGGCAATAGACGTACATTTATAATAAACACTGTTATTGATGGTGAAGTTTTATCGCAAGGAAAAGGTTTTAATAAAAAAGATGCAAGCCATACAGCAGCACAACAAGCAATAGAAAAATTAAACCTTTAAAAACACTTTCTTTATTATTTTTTGATGTTACAGAACGTTTTGGCAGCTTTGCGAGGGCTGGAAAATAGAAGCACAAATATTGAGTTTTACACTTCACTCCAGTTACTGTAAATTCATCTTAGGGCAAGGCATACTGCAAAAAAATCAACTCATAAATTTGTACCTTTGATAAACAAAATAATATTTTGTAACGAATGAATATTGTTGGCAAAATAACAGGCATAAAATACCAAGTTCTTTTTACAGAGGACTTGAAAGAAGTTAAAATCAAAAACTTTGATATTAACGAAATGCCTTCGGCTTGTTTGCTAATAAACAATAAACACACATTTGCTATTTCCAAGTGGGTTTCGCCCAAAAGGACACGTTCCTATCCTTTTGAAAGAGTATATAACACTTTACACATTTCAAAGAAAATCACTGTTATTCCTGTTGTAAAAGATGAAGGGGCAAAAGGCGATAGGGATTTTATACAATGGGACACTGTTTCTTTAATGTCGTTGTTGGATGTTTTTGTAATTTTTGCCTATTACGACAATGCAGAAAAATCAGGTGATAAAATAACCAATCAAGCGTTTAACAACAAATACATATTATCCAAAATAAAGGAAATTGAAAACTATCATAGTTCGGCATTACATTGGAATTTGAACGAATTAAATACCAATTTGCATAAGATTATAGATAAAGTTAAAACCTCTTATGTCAACATTGAATTTACTACAAAAGTTAAACTTCATAATCCAAGTGGATTAGACAATTTCAAAGAAAAAATTGGCAAAGATGTTTCACTTTTTATGGCTTTTTCAAGGGACAAGGCACAAAAAGCACAATCAAGAGAGTTTGTTACACAACAACCAAAAGAAAGTTTATCTACACTTTCAAAAGCAAAAGTTACAATTACCAATTATTTAGGAGGACAATATTTTTTAACAGTTGATGAAATTATAATTACTTCAACCAAAGTAAATTTAATAGAAGGAAAACACAGCAAAAATTCACTATTGCCAAGCAAAGGCGATATTAAAGACGGGCTTTTAAAATTGATTTTGTATTGCAACCTTTCAGAAGTTACTGTCAATGGAAAGAAAATAAAAAGTGAAGCAGTCCTAAACTTAACCTCTTCAAAATTAAAAGGTGCTATAACTTCAACGAGTACTAAAAAAGATATTGCAAACTTCTTTATCGAAAATAGTTTTTCTACGCAACAAATCAAATTAGTAGAAACCATTTTTGCAGAAGCCAAACAAAATAGTTTTATCATTCAAATACAGTTTTCAAAATGATAAAAAGTCCACTACGATATCCAGGAGGAAAAAGCAGGTCAGTAGATTTAATATCTACCATTATTCCTGAATTTGATGAATTTAGAGAACCATTTTTAGGGGGAGGTTCAATATTCATATATGCAAAACAACGTTTTCCAAATAAAACTTTTTGGATAAACGATTTATATTTTGAACTCTACAAGTTTTGGGAAATGACCCAAAAAGATGTAGATGCACTTATTGACAAAATTTATGAATGGCGTAATCAATTTCCAATTGGAAAGGAATTACACAAATTTCTAAATGAAAACTTGTCAACATTCAATGATTTAGAAAGAGGTGCAGCCTTTTTTATTTACAACCGTATTACATTTTCAGGAACAAGTTTGAGTGGTGGATTTAGCGAACATGCTTTTACAGGACGGTTTACAGAAAGCAGTATCCAACGATTAAATCAATTTGCAAAAGTTATTAATGGTTCAACTATCACAAACCTTGATTACGAAGAATTAGTGAAAAAGGACGGAGAAAATGTTTTTATTTTTCTTGACCCACCTTATTATTCAGCAACAAAATCGGCATTATACGGAAAGAATGGTAATATGCACAAATCGTTTGATCATGTTAAGTTTGCCGACAATATGAAAAACTGTAAACATAAATGGCTCATTACTTATGACGATAGCGAATACATTAGAGAGTTGTTTTCTTTTGCAAACATTATACCTTGGGAATTGATGTATGGTATGCGAAATGTAACAGCAGGTGCAGACCAAAAAGGAAAAGAACTTTTTATTTCAAACTATTTAGAAGCACTACCAGAACAACAACAATTGACATTATTTGAACCAACTGAAAAATATGGGCAAGAAAACTGTACATAAACATGAACTGTGAGAAAATGGGGGCAATAGTGCTAAATTCAACATTTGTAATTCGATTTGGCATTTGTGCCCCATCCTGAAATAGGTTAACAATTATCTGCCTCTTAAATTTTTCCAATTCTTTTATCATTATTTTTTATAAGTGTACAGGCTTTTATAACTTTTTCCTTAAAATCTGGCAAATCTTCACTTATAAAAATCCAGCTATTTTTTGACCCATCTAAATCAAATTCCATACGACTATTGTGAATTTCAATTTTCATTTCATCATAAAACTCAGGCAATACTGCAATAAATACACCATTAAATTCAGGATTTGTAGGGGCTTCTCGTAAAAGCAAAAAAACTTTTTTATCAACCAGTAAAGCATAGCCACCCAGCATTTTACGAATTACAGGTCTTACAGGATATAATTCTTTTAAAAGAAAACGATAAGGCAAATGAAATTTCATAAAAGTATTAAGCTACAAATTCTTTTAATTGTTGTGTATATTTTAAATTTTTATTTTCAGAAAAAAATATAAAACCCAAAACTATTATAGCCTGAAATATTAATGCAACAGCAAACCCTGTTAAAAATGGTTTATCTGTATTGGATTTAAAATAAAAATAAAAAGCAATACCCAAAACCATTAAAATTAATTCGCTGTATTTTATAATTGTGCTTGTTTTATTAACGGTTTTCATTCTTGGAATTTCTTTGTTTTTAATCAATTCAGGGTTCATATCTAAAGCATAAATTACACCAACTCTAATGTTATCACTTTTATTATATTTTACAATACCCATAAATATTAAAGCAAAACCTACAATACATAAAGGAATTGAAAACCCTTTACAGTATTGAGTTTTACAAATAAATAAAGCATATAAAAAACTCACAAGTGCAATAGCTCCTACAATTATTAATACAGTGCCTAATTGTTTTTCTGCAATAAAATATTTTTCAATATCGGTTTTGTTAAGCATGATTTATAATGTAAGTATTTTGTGAAGATAATTTTTTTACAACAAAAGTTTTATTTAATTCTATACTAATTTATTTTCAAAAAAACAAATGCCAAGTTGTATAAACATGCCCCTGTTTATATGTATTTTTACAGCAAATAATTTTTACTAAATAAGCAATGAGTTTAAGTCAGTCGTTACAACAAAAACTGTTACAAAAACTTTCGCCTCAGCAAATTCAATTAATGAAATTGCTGCAAGTGCCTAGTGCAAATATTGAAGAACGTATTAAAGAAGAAATAGAAGAAAACCCAGCATTGGAGCAGGTTGATGACGAGTTTGACAATAACGCTACCGATGATTTGAAAGATGAATTTGAAACTAATAATGAGGAAGAAATTTTAGATGGAAGTGAAGAAGACTACGATAATGTAGATATAAGTGAATATGTAACTGATAGTGATGACGATGTTGCAGATTATAAAACAAGAGATGAAAATTATCCAGAAGCAGATAATAAAGTAATTCCTATAAAAGATGAAGTAAGTTTTTATGAATTGCTCATTCATCAGTTAGGTATGTTGCATTTAGAAGAACATGCTTATAAAATTGCAGAGCAAATTGTTGGCAGTTTAGATGATGATGGTTATTTGAGAAGAGAGCTAAGCAGTATAGTTGACGATCTTGCTTTTAGACAAAATGTGCTAACGAATGAACAAGAAGTGGAGGATCTTATCAAAAAAATTCAACAGTTTGACCCACCAGGAATTGCTGCAAGAAACTTACAAGAATGTTTACAATTGCAATTAGAAAGAAAATTACACGAAGGCGAAGAGGTAGAATTGGCATTGAATATTATAGAAAATTTTTTTGATGAATTTACAAAAAAACATTACGATAAAATTTTACAAAAATTAAATTTAACAGATGAAGATTTAAAGAAAGCAATAGCACAAATTGTAAAACTAAATCCTAAACCTGGGGGCAATTTTGGCGAAATGAATAAAGCTGAGAATTATATTGTTCCTGATTATTACATACTAAATAATGCTGGCATTTTAGAACTAACATTAAATAGTAGAAATGCACCAGATTTGCGTATTAGCGAAGGTTATAAAGAAATGCTCAGAGATTATGAAAAAGGAGCGAAAAAAGATAAAAGCCAAAAAGAAGCAGTATTATTTATTAAGCAAAAAATAGATAGTGCTAAATGGTTTATAGAAATGATTCAGCAAAGACAAGCTACCTTATACAATACTATGTTGGCTATAATGAAACATCAGGAAAAATTTTTTCTTACTGGCGATGAAACAGATTTAAAACCTATGATTTTAAAAAATATTGCCGAAGTAACAGGGCAGGATATAAGCACAGTAAGTCGTGTAGCTAATAATAAATTTGTACAAACAGAGTTTGGAACTTTTCGTTTAAAATTTTTCTTTAGCGAAAGTTTAAGTACTGATAGTGGTGAAGAAGTAAGCACCAAAGAAGTAAAAAAAATACTGAGCGATTTAATAGAGCATGAAGATAAAAACAAACCCTTGGCAGATGAAATTTTAACTGAATTACTCAACCAGAAAGGTTATAATATTGCACGCAGAACTGTAGCTAAATACAGAGAACAATTAAATATACCTATAGCAAGGTTAAGAAAAGAAATTTAAAACAAAACTTTAGTGGAAATTCAAGAATCTTTATCGCAAACGCATTACAACAAAGTAGTTATTTTTTTTGCAAAGCTTATCAGTTATGTGTTTCACCCATTATTTATTCCCACCTATGTTTTTATATTTCTTATAAAATATTTTCCTTTTGAATTTCCAGGCATTACAGCAAAATTGCTAAATCTTAGAGTAATAAGTGTATTTTGGATGACAGCATTTTTTCCTGCATTTGCTGTATTTTTATTGTGGCGTTTAAAATTTATTGATAATATTTTTTTACGCACACAAAAAGAAAGAATTATTCCGTTTTTTATTTCCATGTTTTTTTATTGGTGGATGTTTTATTTAAGTAGAAATTTTACAGACCAACCTACGGTATTAAAATTTTTCTTTTTTGGAATTTTTATTTCAACAGCCATAGGAGTTATTATCAACAATTTTATAAAAATAAGTTTACATGGCTTGGCAATGGGTGGTGCATTAATGGCTATTATTTTATTTGCATTGTATTATCATCAAAATCTTGGAATAGCCATAAGCATTACAACATTGCTTACAGGTATTGTAGCTTCAAGTCGTTTCATTACAGGCAATCATACCAATTCAGAAATGTATGTTGGACTATTGGTTGGTGCATTGTGCCAGTTAGTAGGTTATTGGTTTGTAATGTAATTTATTTTTATATTGTGGGTAATTATATTGACAAAGCTTAATACTCCTCTTATAATTACATTTGTCCACTCAAAAAAACAACTATGAATATAAGTGCAGATATAAAAAAAATAAAGCGAAATTTTTTGCCTGAAAATTTTACTGTTACAACTTGGGAGGCTTTAGAACCTTATTTTAAAACTATTTTAGAAAGAGAGATAAATAGTATAATAGATTTAGAAAATTGGTTAAAAGATATGAGCGAATTAGAGGCTATTGTGAGCGAAGATGCTTGTTGGCGACAAATAAAAATGACTTGCGATACTACTGATAAAACTTTAGAGGAATCGTTTACTTTTTTTTGTATGGAAATTCAACCCAAATTGCAAACTTATGCAGATGCACTGAATAAAAAATTGGTAAACTGTGTTTATACGAAAGAATTAAATCAGGAAAAATTTTATACCTATTTACGCAGTGTACAAAAAAGCATTGAATTATTTCGTGAAGAAAATATTGCTATTCAGGCAGAGTTAAGTGTAATGCAACAACAATTTGGAGTTATTTCTGGCAGCATGACTGTTGAAGTAAATAACAAAGAATATACCTTACAACAAGCAGCTAAATTTTTTGAAAATCCTGATAGAAATTTGCGTGAAGAAGTGTATAGAAAAATAAATGAAAGAAGATTGCAGGATAAAGAAAAACTCAATAATTTATACACACAATTAATAGAAAAAAGGCATCAAATAGCTGTAAATGCTGGTTTTGCCAATTATAGAGATTATAAATTTGAAGAACTTGGAAGGTTTGATTATACCAAAGAAGATTGTTTTAATTTTCACGAAGCAGTGAAATTGTATGTAATGCCTTTGGTAAATAAAATCAATAAAAACAAAAAAATAAAATTACAATTAGATGTTTTAAAACCTTGGGATACTGAAGCAGAACCTGAAGGTTTACAACCTATAAAACCATTTACTACAGGAAAAGAATTGTACGAAAAAACAGTACAATGTTTCGAATCCTTACATCCATTTTTTGCAGATTGTTTAAGAAAAATGAATGAGTTAAACCATTTTGATTTAGAGAGCAGAAAAGGTAAAGCGCCAGGTGGTTATAATTGTCCCTTAGCTGAAAGTGGAGCCCCATTTATTTTTATGAATGCAGCAGGGCAAATGTCTGATGTAACAACAATGGTACACGAAGGAGGTCATGCCATACATTCTTTTTTAAGCCACGATTTAGAGTTGAGTGCATTTAAAAATTATCCAATGGAAATTGCAGAAGTTGCAAGTATGTCTATGGAATTATTTAGTATGAATTATTGGAATAGTTTTTTTGATAATGCAGAAGATTTAAAACGTGCTAAAGAAAATCAATTAGAAAGAGTAATAACTATTTTTCCTTGGATTGCTGTTATAGATAAATTTCAACATTGGGTTTACGAAAATTCTACACATACTTTAGAAGAAAGAGAAAATAAATGGTTAGAAATTTTAAATGAATTTTCTTCTGAAGTTATTGATTTTACTGACTTAGAGCAATATCGTTCTATTGCATGGCAAAAGCAATTACATTTATTTGAAGTTCCATTTTATTACATAGAATATGGTATTGCACAATTAGGAGCTATTGGTTTATGGATGCAGTTTAAACAAAATGCACAACAGGCACTAAATAATTACATCAATGCTTTGAGTTTGGGAGGCACAAAAACATTACCTGAATTATACAAAGCAGCAGGATTAAAATTCGATTTTTCTCCAGCTCATATTAAAACATTAATGGAGTTTGTAAACGATGAACTTGAAAAAGTGTAAAGAAAAATAAAACAAAGCAATTATAGTATTGTTTGAATTTACTATTCACAAACAACCAAATAATAATTTTTCTTTCCTTTTTGAATTAGTAAATATTTGTTGTGCAGCAATAGATTGCTTTGAATAATTTGTTGCAAATCGTTTGCCTTTTCTCTGTTAATACTTACACCACCATTTTGCAACATTTTTCTTGCTTCGCCTTTGCTTGGAAAAATATTGGTTTCTGCTAAAAAAGAAATAATATCAATACCATTATTTAATGAGTTGATGCTATAATTTATTTTTTGTACACCTTCCATATTTTCTAAATCTTCAATACTTAATGTATGAGCAGGGGCATTGGCATTAGCAAATAATTTTTCTGTTGTTTCTATTGCTTTTAAGTATTCATTTTCGCCATGCACCAAAATGGTAATTTCTTTTGCAAGTGTTTTTTGTAAAAGTCTTTCAGCAGCATTTGACTTGTGTTCTGCTATCAAATTTTCAATAATATCTTTAGTTAAAAAGGTAAAAATTTTTATCCATTTTTCAGCATCTGCATCACTTGTATTTAGCCAAAATTGATAAAACTGATAAGGTGTTGTTCTCTCTGCACTTAGCCATACATTGCCAGATTCTGTTTTGCCAAATTTTCCTCCATCTGCTTTTGTAATTAAAGGGCAAGTAAAAACAAAAGCTTCGCCACCAGCTTTTCTTCTAATCAATTCTGCTCCTGTTGTCATATTTCCCCATTGGTCGCTACCACCAAATTGTAATTTGCAGTTTAGATTATTGTACAACCAATAAAAATCATATCCCTGCATTAATTGATAAGCAAATTCTGTATAACTAATTCCTGTTTCTCCTTCAATACGTTTTTTAACACTATCCTTTGCCATCATGTAATTTACAGTAATGTGCTTACCAACATCTCTTAAAAAATCAATGAAAGAAATGTTTTTAAACCAATCGTAATTATTGATGATTACTGCTGCATTGGGTAGGCTTTCGTCAAACGATAAAAATTTTTCTAACTGAGATTTTATGCCAACAATGTTTTTTGTTAAAGTAGCTTCATCCAACATATTTCGCTCTGCACTTTTTCCAGATGGATCGCCAACCATACCTGTTGCACCACCAATTAAAGCAATAGGTTTATGACCAGCTTTTTGAACATGTACTAATAAAATGATGGGCACTAAACTTCCAATGTGTAAGCTTTCGGCAGTTGGGTCGAAACCAACATAGCCGGTTGTAATTTCTTTTAATAATTGTTCTTCAGTACCAGGCATTATATCTGCAATCATTCCACGCCAACGTAATTCTTCAATTAAATTCATATAAGTATAACTATTTGGGCAAATTTAAAAGTTTAGCAATTTATAAAGAATGAATAATATTACTTAGCATATAATTTTACAAGCATTTTTTCGTTTTATACTTGATTTTAGTCATTTTTAGCAGCATTTTGCTGAACTTTGTAAGCAACTTTTACTGTATTTGATATATCTTATTCAAAAAGTACAGTAATATTTGCCCTTATTGTATTGTGTTTTTTAAAAGAATATTTTGATATGAAGCATTTTATACTTTTTGTTTTTGCAAGCTTTTTAGGTATTGTATCAATGGCTCAGCCATTAAGGAATGAATGGATTGATTATTCTAAAACGTACTATAAATTCAAAGTTGATTTTGGAATACATCCAGTAACCATTCAACCCAACAGAAAAAAATTAGTTCGTATCAATCAATCGCAATTAGTAAACGCAGGTTTAGCAAATACACCAGCCGAGCATTTTAAATTATTTAGAAATGGAGTTGAAGTGCCTATTTATACTTCTAAAGATTCAGGTATTTTAGGAACTACTGATTATATAGAGTTTTGGGGTGAAATTAATGACGGAAAAATAGATAACGATTTATACAGAGTTTCTTCTTATCAACTTTCGGATATATGGAGTTTGCAAGAAGATAATGGTACTTACTTTTTAACAGTAAATACTGCAACGCCTAATAAAAGATTAAATACTACTGTTAATAATGTTGCAGGAAATATATTGCCTCCTACACTATATTTTATGAATACTGTAGTGTACACTATGCGTCAGCAGAGGTATCAAGGTTTTGCAGCACAATCTACTCAATTATTACACTCTTCTTCTTATGATAAAGGAGAAGGTTATGCAACAAGACCCATACGACCCATAGGCAATTCTTGTGGGCAAGTTTCTTTTACAATTCCTTTTACAGATTTAAAACCTTATTTAAGCGGTCCACCAATGACATTAAAAGTTAATGCAGTTGGTAGTGCCAATAATCCAAGAAGTATTTTAGTAAAGTTAAATGGTAATATTGTTAGTAATTTTCAAATGGATTATTTTAATGATGCTCAAATTGAAGAAACAGGAATTGATGTAAATAAAATTTCCGGTGGTTCTGTTTCTATTTTACACATTAATGAAAGTCCTGTTGATTGCGATGAATTTAGATTAGTAAAAGATGAACTTACTTATCCAAGAACTTTAGATGGAAATAATCAAACAAGTTTGGAAGTTTATTTACCAGCAACAGCAACAGGACATTATTTAAAGTTTTATAATTTTAATAAAGGAACTACACTACCTGTTTTATATGATTTAACCAATGGTAAAAGATATATTGCTGATACAACTATTGCAGATACTTTACAATTTGTAACATTACCTTCTGCTACAAAATATAATTTAGTTTTAGTAAATACAGAAGTGGCAAATGTGTTTACAGTAAACACTATGCAGCAAAGAAATTTTGTAAACTATGCTAATGTAGCCAATCAAGGAGATTATATTATTATATCCAATCCATTAATATATGGCATAGGCAATAGTAATTATGTAGAGCAATACAAGCAATATAGAAGTAGTGCACAGGGAGGAAATTACAATGCTATTGTAGTAGATATTAATGAAATTACAGACCAGTTTGCTTGTGGTATTAATAAACATCCACTTTCTATCAGAAATTTTTTACGATATGCAAGAGCAAATTTTGCCACTACACCCAAATTTGTTTTTTTAATAGGCAGAGGATTAGATTATATTCAATTTAGAAATAATGAAGGAGCAGCAGATATAGCTTATCAAAACCTTGTTCCTACATGGGGCAATCCTGCATCTGATAATTCATTAAGTGCTGAAAATAATTTAAGTGCTGTACCTGCTACACCTATAGGCAGGTTAAGTGTTGTATCGCCACAAGAAGTAGGAGATTATTTATTGAAAGTAAAACAATACGATTCCATTCAACAAGCACCTATACAAAATATTACAGACAAATCTTGGATGAAAAATGTATTGCATATTGGTGGTGCTACAGATTATAATATTGGTGCAATAATAACAGGAAGTTTAAATAAATACAAAGCTATTATTGAAGACACATCTTTTGGTGCATTAGTAAAAACTTATGATAAATTAGATAATCCATCAGGTTATTCTCAGGCTTTAGTAGATTTTAAAAACACTTATGAAACAGGAGCTTCATTAGTTACTTATTTTGGACACTCATCTGCCAGTGAATTAGATTTTAACTTAGATAATCCTAATAAATACAATAACCCTTACAGGTATCCTATGTTTATTGTTGATGGTTGCGATGCTGCTAATTTTTATACCTACGAATCGCAAAGAATGACGCTGAAAACAACTATTTCAGAAAAATTTGTATTAGCACCACAACGTGGAGCCATTGGTTATTTAGCCACATCAGGCTTTGGAGCAGTTAATTATTTAGATTCTTTTACTACAAAATTTTATAGAGCATTAAGCACCACTTATTACAGCAAACCATTTGGAGAAATTGTAAAAGCTGGCATTTCAAATGTGTTAAGCCAAACAGGTTTAAACGATTTTTTTGCACGTTATCATGCAGAGCAATTTACATTTCATGGCGACCCAGCTATTAAATTAAATAGTTTTCCTTTACCAGATTATGTATTGCTGGCAGAAAATGTAAAAATTTCACCACAGCGTATTACCATAGCTAAGGATTCTTTTTATGTAGATATTACAATTTATAACTTAGGTAAAAAAACAAGAGACTCTGTAACATTAAAACTTACAAGACAATATCCTGATGGTGATAGTATAGTGGCTTATTCAAAAATTTTACCTCCTATTTCTTTTTCATCAACAATACATATAGCATTGCCCATTGTTGCAAACAGAGATAAAGGAACAACTATTTTAACTGCAGAAATTGATGCTACACACAGTGTAGATGAAATGGATGAAAACAATAACATTGTTGTTATTCCAGTACAAATAAGCGATGATGAAATAGTGCCTATTTATCCTTACAATTTTGCAATAGTAAATAATACTAATTTTAAATTAACAGCTTCAACAGCCAATCCTTTAGATACTTTAAAAACGTATATTGTAGAAATTGATACAACTGCCTTATTCAATTCTCCTTTAAAATACACAACAACAAAAAGTTCAACTGGTGGTGTTGTAGAATTTGATTATGGCTTAAACTTAAACAACAATACAACTTATTATTGGCGTGTGGTACAACAAGGAAGCCCTTATTGGAACACTGCTTCATTTACTTACAAAGCACAGCCTAATATTGGTTTTGAACAAAGACATTTTTACCAACATACCGAAAGTAATTATAATGACTTGTTTTTAGATAGTGCTACCCGAAAATTTAATTTTGGACATAAACTAAACAACCTCTTTATTGTTCATTCTATTTATCCATACAGTGGTACAGAAGACCAACATTTTAGCATTAAAGTAAATGGTACAGGTATCATTGCAAGTGCTTGTTTGGGCAAATCTGTACTTATCAATGTTTTTGATACCATTTCTTTTAAACCTTGGATAAATGAAACCAATCCTTTTGGTGCAGAACCAAGTTGTGGCGAAACAAGAAAATATAATTTTGAATATCACTATGTAGATTTAGCTGGACGAGACAGTGCAAAAAAGTTCTTAGAATCTATACCAGATGGAATGTTAGTTACAGTACGTTTGGTATATGATGGAGATGCTGTTTGGGCTAATGATTGGCAAAACGATACTTTGATAAATGGCTCTAACAATTCACTATATCATTTCTTAAAAAATCAAGGATTTGCAACTATAGATTCTTTTAATAGAGCAAGAATATTTGCTTTTGCTTTCAAGAAAAACGACTCAGCACATTTTAAACCACAATATTTATTTAGTGAAGGCTTGTATGATAGAGTTATTATGAATGTAGATTTTAATACAAGCGATACATTAGGTTATGCTTATTCGCCCAAATTTGGTCCTGCAAAATCTTGGAAAAATACAAAATGGAATGGTGTAGGAAATGGTAGTAGTTATGCTAAAATGAATATTGTAGGTATAACTTCAATAGGTACAGATTCTGTTTTATACACTGGTATTGATACTCTACAAACAAGCTTTGATATTAGTACAGTTGATGCTCATCAGTTTCCTTTTATACAACTCACCATGAAAAATCAGGATTCTATAAAAGCACAACCTTATCAATTAAGCAATTGGAGTGTAGAATATGTAGGAGCTCCAGAAGGAGCTATTGCACCTAATTTGCATTTTAATATTCCAGACACCATTGGTTTAACTACTTCTTATGCCAGTGATACTTTAAAAGGAAGCGTTGCATTTAAAAATGTTAGTAAAGAAAATTTTGACAGCTTAACAGTAAAAATTGTATTAACCAATTTACGATTAGGTACTGTAACAACTTATAACTTGCACAAAACAAAACCTTTATTAGCAGGCGATACAGCACATATTTCTTTTGCTATTGATGCCTCATTAATGCCACAAGATGAATATAATTTTTATTTAGTAGTAAATGAAAATGGTGCTCAGAAAGAACAATATTTATTCAATAATTATTTGTACAAATACATTTATTTTAAAACAAGCATTATTGTACCAGTACGTTTATTAAACTTTACTGCAAAAGCCAATGGCACAGGAGCAGATATTACTTGGGAGGTTACAGATGAAATAAATGTTTCAAATTATGCAATAGAGTATAGCACCAATGCAATAGATTTTAAACAAATAGGTACTGTTGAAGCCAAAGGAAATACCAATTATTTATTCTACCACAGCAACCCTACAATAGGTAAAAATTATTACAGATTAAAGGTTTTAAATACCGATGGAAGCTATAGTTATTCAAGCATAAGATTAGTAAATTTTGGTAGAGGTATTGTGGTAAATGTATATCCCAATCCTGTAAAACATCAATTAAATATTACTGTAAGTAACAATGATAGCAGAGAAGCAAGAGCTACACTTTATACAAGTTATGGGCAACTTTTAACCAACATAACTTTTACAGCCAATACACAAATTGATATGAGTAAATACGCTGCTGGTATGTATATGCTTCAAGTATTTGATGGTAAGCAAACACAAACATTTAGGATACAAAAACTGTAGTAACTTGTGTTGTGTGTTGAGAGAAGAATAATAGAAAATAATTTTTATAATAGGCTATTTTTACTTTTGTATAAAGCAAAACGAGAAGTAAAAAAATCAATAGCTTGAATTATTTATTAAATGAATTATCAAAAATGGCAGTTTTTATAACTGCCGCTTTTGATGGCATAACTTTGTACTACCTTAACTTTGCTTAGCAATAATTAAAATAAATTTTCAATGAAAATAGCCCTTATTCTTTTTGCTTCTTTATGTTTGGCATGCAATAGTGTTCATGATTCATTACCTGCCTCAACAGCCTTAGAAGCTGCAAGAGAATTTTTAGAAGCAAGCAAAGCTGGTAAGTTTGAAAAAGCCTCTTTCTATATGCTGCAAGATGATGAAAACAGTAAGTTATTAAAACAATCAAAAGAAAAATATTATAGCTTTAGCAATAAAGATAAAAAGCAACTTTTAGATGCCTCTTTACAAAATATTACTATCGAAAATATTTCGCCTACAGAAGTAATTGTGTATTACAACAACTCTTTTGATAAACAAAGAAGAAAAGTAAAAGCAGTAAACACCAACAATACTTGGCTTATTGATTATAAATACACTTTCAATCCTAATTTATAATGCTGAAAAATATTTTATTAGTAGGTGTTGGGGGCGGCTTAGGATCTATTTTTAGATACCTAATTGGATTGCTTATTTCTTACAAACATTTTCCTTATGCTACACTAACAGTAAATGTTGTTGGCTCATTTTTTATTGGTGTTGCCATGGCAATCATTTCCAAACAAACTCAAACAGTTGAACATTGGTATTTAATACTTGTTACAGGATTTTTAGGAGGCTTTACAACATTTTCTGCTTTCAGTTGGAATAGCTTACAATTAATACACCAGCAACAATTCAGTACGGCATTCATTTATATTGTAAGCACGTTTATATTAACCTTTGTAGCAGTATTTGTTGGTTACTTAATATTAAAATAAAATTTTACAAAAAATAAACAATTAAACCTATGACAGTAAATACAATTATAATTTTAGTAATTATAGGAGTTGCAGCAGGTATGCTTAGTGGATTAGTTGGTGTAGGTGGTGGAATAATTATTGTACCAGCATTGGTATATATTTTAGGTTATTCTCAAAAAAATGCACAAGGCACTTCGTTGGGCTTATTATTATTACCTGTTTTTATTGTTTCGCTTTATTATTATTATAAAGCAGGAGAGGTTAATTTAAAAGCAATACCATTTTTAGCTATTGGATTTTTAATAGGTGGATATTTTGGAAGCAAATTAGCTTTATCATTACCCGACGAAATGGTTAAAAAAATATTTGCAATACTAATGATAGTAGTAGCTGTAAAAATGATGTTCTTTGATAAGAAAAGTAAAATTTCTGGCAAAGAATCTATCACTCATGTTGAAAAAAATTAAATCGTTGGTAGCAATTATTCCTCCCCTTATCTTTGTCAAAATTTAATTGTATATGGAAAAAGCAAAATCAAAAGGCAAGTATTATATGTTGTTTATTTTTTGGTTGGCAGTTATTATTTTTCTTCTTGCAACGCCAGCATTCAGACAATGGTTTTGGCTTGCACTACCAGGTACTTGTACTTATTTAGCTTACTCTTTGGATTTAATTGAGTAACTATTTTTTCAATCTTTTTCTTGAAAATTATTATATAAATACTTTATAAAAAATTATTGAAGCATTCCTATTTTATAAGAATGCTTTTTTATTTTTAAACCTTATGAGAAAAAAAAATAAACCAGATAAAAATGGATTTGTTTACAGCACTAATCCAAACTTTAGTTTCAATAACGAAGAAGAGGAAACAAACATTACTTTGCCTCCCAATAAGCAACCACTAAGAATTTGGTTAGATGCCAAACAACGTGCAGGAAAAGCAGTTACACTTATTACAGGTTTTGTAGGCAACGACAGTGATATAGAATTGCTTGGAAAACAATTAAAAAATTATTGTGGTACAGGAGGTAATGTAAAAAATAATGAAATAATTATTCAAGGCGACCAAAGAGAAAAAGTATTGCAATGGTTGCTAAAAAACGGATACAACAATAGCAAAAAAGCAGGGGGTTAATATTTCTTATTGATAAATTTCTATTTCAACTCAATCCATTCGCTAATATTATTTCCTCTGCTTACAGTACTTACAAAAACACGCCTTTTATTTTTAAGCCATGTACTTGCATCAATTCTATTAGAATCGCCTATAACAATATACTGTTCAATTCTTGCATTTTCTAAATAAGGCTCACTCGATTTATCTATACTAAATACAGCAAAGCCTTTTATGTTTTCAGTATTTTTAACTGTAACAAAAAAATCTTTATTTCTTGTTTTTTCAACAACAGGTTGCTCAGGCATAATGCTGTCTATCCAAGGCATTGGAGGAGGTAAAGCAAAAAAAGAGTAATAATTATTTCTTAAACTATCGCACCAACCATTGGGATTTGTTTCAAAATTTTTACTGCTAAAAAAAACACTCCCTTGAGTGGTAGAAAACTCTCTCAAATGTTTTATTTGTTCAGGAAGTTCATTTTTATCTTTCCAGGCAGCAGTTGTTCCTGCTCTGTAAATGCCATGACCAATGTATAAATGTTTGCCATAAGTATATTTATTCCACCAATTCAGCAATGTATCATAATCGCAAAGTTTATGACTACGCTCCCAATACAACTGAGGTGTTACATAATCTATCCAGCCTTCTTTTAACCACAATAAAACATCTGCATATAAATCATCGTAGTTAGTAATACCAGCTTTTGTGTTACTTCCCATTGAGTCTTTACTGCTGTTTCGCCAAACACCAAAAGGGCTTATACCAAATTTTACATAAGGTTTTATAGCAATGATTGCTTCATGAATTTGCTTAATAATACTATCGCAATTACTTCTTCTCCAATCTGCTTTTGATAAATTATTTCCATACTTTTCATACGCTTTTTTATCATGAAATTCTGAATTATTTTTATCTGGATAAGGATAAAAATAATCGTCCATGTGTAAGCCATCAATATCATAACGAGCAACAATATCTTCTACTATTTTAGCTACATAATTTCTCACTTCGGGCAACCCTGGATTAAATATTTTTTGGTTGTTATAGTTTACAAACCATTGAGGATTTGTTTTAGTAATATGATTAGCAGCAATAGAAGAAGTTGCATTATTAAATACAGCCCTGTAAGGATTTATCCAAGCATGAAACTCCATTCCTCTTTTATGTGTTTCTATAATCATAAATTCCAAGGGGTCGTATAAAGGATTTGGGGCAACTCCTTGTTTACCTGTTAAAAATTCACTCCAAGGTTCGTAAGGCGAAGGATACAAAGCATCTGCAACAGGACGGATTTGTACAATTATTGTATTCATGCCATTGCGTTGGTGCATATTCAAAAGCTTTATAAACTCTTCTTTTTGCTGCTCGTTAGAAAGTTTAGCAGAGCTTGGCCAATCAATATTTACAACACTTGCAACCCATACACCTCTAAATTCATATACAGGTTGTGCTTTTGCATAATGAATAAAAAAGGTATAAAGCGAAAAAAAAACAAGAACAATATTTTTCATGAAATTGAAATAAATTTAGCCGAAGATAATTACTATAATTTTTAAAAAAATATTCCTGTTTATTTTAACAAAAAAGAAAAGTTCAAGTTCATTGTATTAAAAACAAAGTACCCATTTTTTTAAATAAAAGATGAATTTTGTGCAACTAACTCAATACTTTTACTAAACATTTTATAAAAGCAATTATTCAATAACAATGAGTGCATTTGAAGTAATAGGAGGCAAAAAATTATTGGGCAGCATTACACCACAAGGTGCAAAAAACGAAGCATTACAAGTTATAAGTGCAGTATTATTATCCAATGAAACTGTTACTATACATAATATTCCAGATATACTTGATGTAAATTTATTAATAGAGTTGCTGCATGATATGAATGTGCAAGTAAATAAATTGAGCAGACACAGTTATTCTTTTACTGCAAAAAATGTACATGAAAATTATTTAGCAAGTGAGGAGTTTAGAAAAAAAGGAGGAAAGCTAAGAGGTAGTGTAATGCTTGCAGGACCTATGCTTGCACGTTTTAATAAAGCCTTTATTCCTAAACCTGGTGGAGATAAAATAGGCAGAAGAAGATTGGATACACATATTACAGGTTTTGAAAAACTGGGGGCTAAGGTTGAATATAATTTTGAAAATAGTTGCTTTCAATTAACTGCAGAAAAACTTATAGCAACCAAAATGATGTTAGATGAGCCAAGTGTTACTGGCACAGCCAATATTATAATGGCTGCTGTTTTAGCAGAAGGAAAAACTGAAATATATAATGCTGCCTGCGAACCTTATATACAACAGCTTTGTAAAATGCTGAATAATATGGGAGCAAAAATTGAAGGCATTGGCAGTAATTTATTACACATTTATGGCGTAAAAAATTTAAACGGAACTGAGCATACTATTTTGCCAGACATGATTGAAACAGGCAGTTTTATTGGGCTTGCAGCTATGACGCAAAGCGAAATAACTATTAAAAATGCTGGCGTACAACATTTAGGAGTAATTCCAGAAAAGTTTGAACAATTAGGAATAAAATTTGAAATAAAAGAAGACGATATTTTTATACCTGCTCAAGATAGTTACGAAATTATTACACATTTAGATGGAGGAATATTAACCATCTACGATCACCCTTGGCCTGGCTTTACGCCAGATTTGATAAGCATTGTTTTAGTGGTTGCAACTCAAGCAACAGGTAGTGTGTTAATTCATCAAAAAATGTTTGAAAGCCGTTTGTTTTTTGTAGATAAATTAATTGATATGGGAGCAAAAATTATTTTATGCGATCCACATCGTGCAACAGTAATTGGCTTAGAAAGAAAAAATAAATTGCGTGGTATAACCATGAGTAGTCCTGATATTCGTGCAGGTCAGGCTTTGTTAATAGCAGCTTTAAGTGCTGAGGGAAAAAGTACTATTCAAAATATTGAACAAATAGACAGAGGGTATCAGTTTATTGATGAACGCCTTAGAGCTTTGGGAGCTGATATTAGAAGAGTGTAGAAGGTTTTTAGCATCATAATAAAAAAATCCCACTCTTACTTGTATTCGAGTGGGATTTGAAAATTATAATTGTATTCTATTACGCTTTTGGTGCAGCATCTAAAATTTCCTGAGTAACTCCTGATGCATATTTTTCAAAGTTTTTTACAAACTGAACTGCTAAATTTTTTGCAGCAGCATCGTAAGCATCTTTATCTGCCCAAGCATTTCTTGGTCTTAAAATTTCTGAAGGCACATTAGGACAAGTTTTTGGCATTTGTACACCAAATACTGTATGCTCTTCATATTCTACATTATCTAACTCACCATTTAAAGCTGCTGTAATGGTAGCTCTTGTGTATGGCAATTTCATTCTTTGTCCTACACCATAACCACCACCACTCCAACCTGTATTCACTAACCAAACATTTACTTTATTTTCTTTCATTTTTTTACCCAACATTTCTGCATAAAAACCTGGGTGCAATGGTAAAAATGGAGCTCCAAAACATGCACTAAATGTGCTTTTTGGTTCTGTAATTCCTGCTTCAGTTCCTGCAACTTTTGCTGTATAACCACTAATAAATTGATACATGGCTTGTCCTGGAGTAAGTTTACTTATAGGAGGTAAAACACCATAAGCATCGCAGGTTAAGAAGAAAATATTTTTAGGTAATCCGCCAATGCTGGGCTCTAAAGCATTTGAAATAAAACTTAAAGGATAACTAATTCTTGTATTTTCTGTAATTTTTTTGCTTGCAAAATCTATTTCATTAGTGCCATCTAAAAATGTTACGTTTTCTACCAATGCCCCTGGACGAATGGCATTGTAAATTTCTGGTTCTTTTTCTGAACTCAAATCAATTAATTTGGCATAGCAACCTCCTTCAAAATTAAATACTTCTTTGTTTGTCCAGCCATGTTCATCATCACCAATTAATTTACGATTAGGATCGGCACTTAAAGTTGTTTTTCCTGTTCCACTTAATCCAAAGAAAACAGCAACATCGCCATCGTTACCCATATTTGCACTACAGTGCATGCTTAATACATTCTTATCGTGTGGTAATATATAATTTAGAATAGTAAAAATTCCTTTTTTAATTTCGCCTGTATAGCCTGTACCACCTATGATAATTGTTTTTTCTGTGAAAGATACAATAGCAAAATTGTGTTGGCGTGTACCATCAATAGCAGCATCTGCTTTAAAGCCTGGTGCTTGTATAATGTGCCAATCAACTTTATATGCTGATAACTCTGCTTCATTAGGACGAAGAAACATGTTGTAAGCAAATAAATTGCTCCAAGGATTTTCGTTTAAAACTCTAATGTTTAATCTATAATCTGGGCTTGCACAAGCATAAGCATCACGAACCCAAATTTCTCCTTGTTGTCCTAAATAGTTTAATACTTTTCTTTTTAATTGTTGATAATATTTATCATCTATTGCAATATTGATATTATTCCAATTTACAGAGTTTGTGGTTATATCATCTTTAACTATAAACTTATCCTGTGGGCTACGACCTGTAAATTCTCCTGTATTAATACATAAGGCTCCTGTGTTGTTTAATACACCTTGTTTTCTGTCTAAAGCTTGTTGTACTAATTCTGATGGATTTAATTGATAGTGAACTTTTGTTGCTTCGGAAATTCCTAACTGTAATAATTTTTCAGTTGGAATATTAATTGTTGGAATTGACATATAAACGAACATTTGTTAGTTTGCAAAAGTAGGGATTATCGGTTTTCAAAATAAAATTTTATAAGGGGGATTTTTTTTACACAAAAAAATAAGCTGATGAACTTGTTTTGTTATCAGCTTATTATACTTTATAAAAAGTTTGTGTATGAAAAATATTTATGCAACTTTTAGCAAATTAATTTTGCTTTTATTAAACATATTTTCAGCATATTTTAATGTTATTCTAAGTTCTTTTTGGTTAGTACCAGGAAGTTCAAACATAGAGTCGGTTAAAATACTTTCGCAAATGCTACGCAAGCCTCTTGCTCCTAATTTATATTCTAATGCTTTATTTACCATAAAATCATATACATCATCATCTATCATTAGTTTTATGCCTTCTAATTCAAATAATTTGGTAAACTGTTTTATGATAGAATTTTTAGGTTCGGTAAGAATATTTCTCAACACTTTTGCATCTAAAGGATTTAAGTAAGTAACAACTGGTAAACGCCCTAATAATTCTGGAATTAAACCAAACTTTTTTAAATCTTGTGCATTTACAAATTGCAATAAATTTTTACGTTGAAATTCTTGTTCTGCTTTATTTACATTAAAGCCAATAGCATTGGTATTTATTCTTCTTGCTATTACTTTATCAATACCATCGAATGCACCTCCACAAATGAATAAAATATTTTTTGTATCTACCTTAATCATTTTTTGTTCAGGATGTTTTCTGCCACCTTGAGGTGGTACTAAAACTTCTGTTCCTTCCAGCATTTTCAAAAGTCCTTGTTGTACTCCTTCGCCACTTACATCTCTTGTAATAGAAGGGTTATCGCCTTTTCTGGCTATTTTATCCAATTCATCTACATACACAATACCTCTTTCTGCAGCTTCTACATCGTAATTGCAATTTTGTAATAATCTTGTAAGCATGCTTTCAACATCTTCTCCTACATAACCTGCTTCTGTAAATACAGTAGCATCTACAATTGCAAAAGGTACATTTAACATTCTGGCAATACTTTTTGCCAATAATGTTTTTCCTGTACCAGTTTCTCCTACCATTATAATGTTGCTCTTTTCAATTTCAACATCATCTTGTGTTTTTTGTTTTTGTACTATTCTTTTGAAATGATTATATACCGCTACTGCTAATACTTTTTTTGCTTCATCTTGTCCTATTACATATTCATCTAAAAATTGCTTAATTTCTTTAGGATTGCGAATAGTGAGTTTTGAATTTTGTGTATTGGATTTTCCTTCTTTGTTTGATAATATGTTTAATTCTTGACCAATAATTTCCTGGGCATGTTCTACACAGCTTTCACATATATGTCCTTCTTGCCCTGCAATAAGTATTTGCACTTCATCTCTGTTTCTTCCACAAAATGAGCAATGTAAATGTGTTTGCTTTGCCATTATAATTTTTAATTAATGTTTTTAAACTTTTTTCAAAGCTACGCTAATTAATGAATGTATTATCTTAAATAATTAATAAAACGTTTTTACAGTTTTTTTAGTATATCATCTACAATACCATAATCTACAGCTTCTTTGGCATCCATCCAATAATCACGGTCAAAATCTTTTAAAACTTGCTTAATAGTTTTGCCACAGTTTTCAGCTAATATTTTTGCTCCCAACTGTTTTGTTTTTTCCATTTGAATGGCTTGAATTTCAATATCTGCACTGGTTGCTTGATAATATCCACTTAAACTTGGTTGATGAATCATAACCTCACCATGAGGATAAATAAACCTTTTCCCTTTTGCTCCTACACTCAATAAAATGGAGCCCATACTTGCTGCAAGCCCCATACATATTGTACTTACAGGGCTACTTATCATTTTTATGGTATCGTATAAAACCATACCACTTGTAACAACTCCTCCTGGGCTGTTGATGTATAGTTTTATTTCTTCACCGGGTTTATCGGCTTCTAAAAGCATTATTTTACTTACAATTTCTCTAATACTTTTATCTTCTACAACACCCCATAAATACACAGCTCTTTTTTCAAAAAAAAGTTGTTCCATTTTTTTAATCATACCAGGGCTTAATTGTTCTTTGCTTTCTTCTTTTTTGTTGTCATCATCTTCTTCATCATCCATTCTAAATGGGGTAAGTATATATTTATTGTGTAACATAGTTTGTTTAATTTTCTTGAGGATAAAAAATTATTCTTGTTTTTTTAAATTGGTTAATAAAACTTCATCTACAATACCATACTCTTTTGCTTCTAAGGCTTTCATCCAAAAATCTCTATCACAATCTTTGGCAATTTGGGCTACTTCTTTTTCGGTATGATGTGCAATTACTTCGTACAATTCTTGTTTTAATATTTTAATTTCTTTTGCTGTAATGCCTATGTCTGTAGCTTGACCTCCAATAGCTCCACTTGGTTGATGCAACATGATACGACTATGTTTTAATGCTGTTCTTTTTCCTTTTACACCTGCACATAATAAAACTGCACCCATACTTGCTGCAATTCCTGTACAAATAGTGCTTACATCTGGATTAATAAATTGCATTGTATCATAAACGCCCAAACCTGCATAAACACTACCTCCTGGACTATTGATATACATTTGAATATCCCTGCTTCTATCTACACTTTCTAAAAATAATAATTGTGCTGTAATAATATTGGCTACATAATCATTAATACCTTCGCCTAAAAAAATAATTCTATCCATCATCAACCTACTAAACACATCCATTTGTGCAATATTCAATGGACGTTCTTCAATGATATATGGAGTAAGATTGGTAGGGTTAAAAACTGTTTGGTAATTATGTAAAACAGCACTACTAATGCCTTGGTTTTTTATGGCAAACTTTTTAAATTCCTTTTCTATATTCATGCTTTAAATTTTGGGGTTGAAGATAAGTGTTTTGAACTTTTGTTAAATCAAACATCAAATTTGAGAGTAAAAATTTAAAAATAAAGCACAAACTAATTTTTTATGATTTATTTAGTTGATGGATTAAGCACTCTATTACAATTCGTATAACTTTGATTTTAAACAGTAAATAAGTAGTGCAATTTAATTCTTCTTCGGATAAAAAAGTAATTATTATAGGACCTGCCCATCCATTGCGTGGTGGCTTAGCATCTTTTAATGAACGATTGGCAAAACAATTTTTACAGCAAGGTTTTGATACATGTATTTATACTTTTTCTTTACAATATCCTAATTTTCTTTTTCCTGGCACTACTCAATATTCTACTGAATCTGCACCAAAAAACATGGCGATAAAGGTTTGTATTAACTCTATCAATCCTTTTAATTGGATTAAAATAGGTTGGCAATTAAAAAACGAACAAGCAGCCATTATTGTTGTACGTTATTGGTTGCCTTTTATGGGAGCTTGTTTAGGAACCATTTTAAGAATTGCAAAACGAAATAAGAAAACCAAAATTATTTGTATTGCCGATAATATTATTCCTCATGAAAAACGCTTAGGCGACAACCAACTAACCAAATATTTTGTAAAGCCTGTTGATGCTTTTGTAACCATGAGTAAAAAAGTAATGTGCGATTTAAAAACTTTTTCTTCAAAACCTGCTTTACAAATGGTGCATCCTTTGTACGATAATTTTGGTGAAGCCTTAAATAAAAGTGAAGCAAGAGCATTTTTAAACTTGAATAAGGACGATAAAATTATTTTATTTTTTGGCTTTATAAGAAAATATAAAGGGCTCGATATTTTATTGAATGCCATGAAAATTTTGCAGCAACAACACACCAATCTCAACATTAAATTATTAGTTGCAGGCGAATTTTATGATGATAAAAAATTGTATGAAGAACAAATTGCACAACTCAATATTTCTTCTCAACTTATTTTAAAAACAGATTTTATTCCTGATACTGAAGTGCGTTATTTTTTAAGTGCAGCCGATTTTGTTATTCAGCCTTATAAAAATGCAACACAAAGTGGTGTTACGCCATTGGCTTATCATTTTAACAAACCCATGTTGGTAACAAATGTTGGTGGCTTGCCAGATATGGTGCCTGATAAAAAAGTTGGTTTAGTAGCCGAACCCAATGCAAACTCTATAGCTGAAAAAATTGTAGAACTTTATGAGTTGGGTGAAAACTTTTTTATACCTCATTTAGTAGAAGAAAAAAAGAAATACAGTTGGCAAACATTGTGTGATACGATTGTAACGCTTAGTAAAAATTAAACCATCTATCTAAAATTTATAGCTCCTTCTTGTTTTAGCAATAAAAAAGTTTTATTGAATTTTTTTCCTGTTACTTGCTCAAAAGCTGCTTGTAAATCGTTGGGTTGTGGGTGTTTAAATTTCCATTTACTAAAATACAGTTGAAAGGCTTTATCTACCATTTCTTTACCAATGGCTTTTTCTATTGCATGCATCCATATAGCTGCTTTTATATAAGAGGTAATGCCATAAGCCGTACTTGTTGCAAATTCATCAGAAGGTTTATCAATTATTTCATTCAAGGGAAAAAAGTTTTGAAACACTTTGTAAACATTATCTAAAAATTCATCAGCAGAGAGTTCTTTATATTTTTTTGGAATAAAATTTCCCAACATAAAATTGGCTCTGTATTTTTCTGCCTCATATCTAAATTCATAATAGGAGTTTAAGCCCTCATCAAGCCAAGCATGTTTTCTTTCATTACTGCCCAACATGCTCATAAACCAATTATGTCCCACTTCATGTGCAATAACAGCATCTAAAATTTTACTATCAGCATCGGGGCTTGTAATTAAAGTTATTGTAGGATATTCCATTCCACCACTTGCATTATTTTTTGGACCTTCTACAGCTTGTACTATTGAATAAGCATATTCCCCAATCCAATTACTATAAGCCTTTGTAGCATCTTTTACAAAATCAATACTATTATTCCAAACAGTTTTTCTTTTGTTGTGATAGTAGGTAAATACATCAATTATTTTTCCTGAATTTAATTGCAACGTGTCGTACTGAATTACAAAATCTTTATCAGCAAACCATGCAAAATCTGGCACACTATCTTGATGATAAACTAAGGTTTTTGTAGCATTATTATTTAATGGTTTATATAATTGAGGACTCTCTAATTTATTGGCAACATTAGCAGTGCCCAATTTTTTATACATTTCTTTTTCATGGGTGGTAAGCATATTTCCAGTTGCTGCAACAATATAGTCAGCAGGTACAGTAATACTTACATTATAGGTTGCATATTCACTATAAAACTCACCCATATCTAAATAAGGCATTTCGTGCCATCCATCTTTATCATATACTGCAGGTTTGGGATACCATTGGCAAATCATAAATTCATTATCTGCATAACCAGAACGTGAAAAATAAGAAGGCAAATAAACTTTAAAAGGCGTTGCAATAGTTATTGATTTGCCAGGCATTAATGGTTCGGGTAAAATTAATTTTATGATATCAATATGGTCTTTATGTGGTTTTGTTTTCGCCGCTTTTCCATCTACTGAAAATGAAAGTCCATCTATATAACCATATTTTACACTTTCTTTTTTTCTTTCCTTATCGTTTTCTAATTGCTGAAATAATGCAGTATTTTTATTCTTATACGCATTGGGGTAAATGTGAAACCAAATAAAATCAAGTGTTTCAGGGGAGTTGTTGGTGTAAACAATTTTTTCAAATCCTGTAATAGATTTTTCTTTATCGTTTAAAGAAACTTCAATACTATAATGTAAATACTGTTGCCAATAATCTGCTTTTTGAGCAATACTTTTTAGCTGAACAAACAGCAGTACAAACAAAATTTTCTTCATCTATGATTGATAATTGAGTAATGAAGATAATTAAAATAAAACAGCGATAAAATTTTATACATTATTTTATCGCTGTAAATAAATATTTCTCAACAAATTTCTTAATTCTTTTCTGCCATATCTGGTATTACTTCTACTTTATAAACACCTGCATCTAATTTTTGTTTTGTTTCACTAAAGGCTTTTAGTGTAATTTCAATATCTTCATCAGTATGTGCAGCACTTGGAATAAGGCGATAAATAATATGTCCTTTAGGTATTACAGGATATACAACAATACTTGCAAACACACCATAATTTTCTCTTAAATCCATAACCATAGCAGTGGCTTCTTCTACACCACCTTTCATATATACAGGAGTTACAGGTGTATCTGTATTACCAATATCAAAACCTCTTTCTTTCAATCCTGCTTGAAGTTTTAAAGCATTATACCATAATTTTTCTTTTAACTCTGGCATTGTTTGCAACATGTGTAAGCGTTTTAAATTACCAACAACAATAGGCATGGGTAAACTCTTTGCAAAAATTTGACTACGAATATTGTAACGAATATAATCTATAATAATTCTATCGCCTGCCATAAAAGCACCAATGCTTGCCATACTTTTTGCAAATGTGCTAAAGTATAAATCTATCCCATCTTGACAGCCTTGTTCTTCACCAGCACCAGCTCCTGTTTTGCCTAAAGTGCCAAACCCATGAGCATCATCTACCAACAAACGAAAATCATATTTCTTTTTAAAATCTATAATTTCTTTTAGTTTTCCTTGATCGCCTGCCATACCAAATACTCCTTCTGTAATAACTAATATGCCACCAGATTTTTGTTTTTCAATTAAAGCAGTAGCACGTTCCAACTGCTTTTCACAATCTGCCAAATCATTATGTTTAAAAACAAACCTATGACCTGGATGCAAACGCAATCCATCAATAATACAAGCATGACTTTCAGCATCATACACAATCACATCATGTCTGCCACAAATTGCATCTATAGCACTCATGATTCCTTGATAGCCATAGTTCATTAAAATAGCATCTTCTTTATGTTCAAAAGCAGCCAATTCTGCTTCCAATTGTTCATGCAAATTACTATTACCACTCATCATTCTTGCACCCATTGGGTAAGCAAGTCCCCATTCTGCAGAAGCTTCAGCATCTATTTTTCTAATATCAGGATGATTTGCCAAACCCAAATAATTATTCAAACTCCACACAATTACATCTTTGCCTCTAAATTTCATTCTACTGCTAATAGGTCCTTCTAATTTAGGAAAAGCAAAATACCCATGAGCTCTATCTCTATGCTGACCAATAGGTCCATAATTCTTAACTAATTTTTCAAAAATGTCTGCCATTGATAAGTTTATTTTAGATTAAATAATTTGTATGTACTAAACAATAGAATAAATAGGAAACATCCGTTGCGTCGCACACTTGTACGTTTTACTCATTACTGTACAAAATAAAAAATTGTCGCAAAGGTAACTATTTACCAATAAATTGAAAACAAAATACATCAATGCACTACTTGCTCATAGCCAATTATTCACCAACACATCGTTTCAAATTGTACATTTGATGCTTTAATTACTTTGTACTATGAAAAAAATTATTTTATTAGTTCTACCATTCATAAGCATTTATTCTTTTGCTCAAAAACCAATTAACAAAACAAAGCAAACTCCTGCTAAACCTAAATTAGTAGTTGGTGTTGTTATTGACCAAATGCGTTGGGATTATTTGTATCGTTTTTATGATTTATACAGCAGCAATGGCGGTTTTAAAAGATTAATGAATAATGGTTTTAGTTGCGATAATACTTTTGTGCCTTATTTACCAACATTTACAGCCTGTGGTCATACTTGTGTATATACAGGTAGTGTGCCAGCAATTCATGGAATAACAGGAAATAATTGGTGGGATAAAAACCTCAATCGTGTAGTGTATTGTAGTGAAGATAAATCTGTAGAAGGAATAGGAGGAAAAGATTCGGTTGCAGGAAAAATGAGTCCAAAAAATATGTTGGTTACTTCTATTTGCGATGAGTTAAGACTTTCAACCAATTTTAAAAGCAAAGCAATTGGTATTGCATTAAAAGACAGAGGTGCCATTTTACCTGCAGGACACAGTGCTAATGCAGCCTATTGGTATGATAGTAAAAATGGAAATTTTATTACCAGTACTTATTACATGAATACTTTACCTAACTGGGTTACAGCTTTTAACAACAGAAAATTAGTAGATAGTTTATACAAACTAAATTGGAATATTTTATTACCAAAAGAAAATTATACTTTGTATGCCTCTGACGATATTAAAGAATACGAATCAAAACCATTTGGTAAAAATCAAAAAGGATTTCCTTACAACTTTTCTGAATTTATAGGAAAAGATTATAAGAAAATTTTAACTACACCTCAAGGCAATACTTTAACAACAGAAATGGCAAAAGCTGTTTTAGTTAATGAAAAATTAGGGAAAGGTATTTATACAGATTTTCTTACAGTAAGTTACTCAAGCACAGATTATATAGGTCATGCTTTTGGACCAAATAGTTGGGAAATGGTAGATGATTATGTAAGATTGGATATAGAGTTAGGGCATTTATTAGATGCACTGGATAAACAAGTAGGTAAAGGAAATTACACCATATTTTTAACTGCAGATCATGCTGTTGCTCATGTACCAGAGTTTTTAGTTGAAAACAAAATTCCTGGTGGAAGAACTCCTAAAGACTCTGTACTTATTAGAGAAATTAATACAGCTATAAAAGAAGAATTTGGTATTGATAGCGTTTTAATTGCTGCATTAAATTATCAGCTTACATTTAACAAAGCAACCTTTCAGGAAAACAATCCCAACAGACAAAAAATCATAAACAGAATTATAGAAATTACATCAAATATAGAAGGCGTAGCTAATGTTTTTGAATTAAAAAATGCCGCCAACACTACGCTCAACAGCACTATAAAAGAAAGAGCTATTAATGGCTATTTTGCAAATAGAAGTGGCGATATACAGATTATTCCCAAACCTGGTTATTTAGAAGGTTACTCTAAAACAGGCACTACACATGGTTCTTGGAATCCTTACGACTCACACATTCCATTACTTTGGTATGGTTGGGGAATTAAAAAAGGGGCTACACATCGTGAAACTTATATGACAGATATTGCTGCAACAGTAGCAGCTTTATTAAAAATACAAATGCCTAATGGTTGTGTAGGAAAAGTAATTAGTGAAGTATTGGAGTAATTGTGTTGTGTTTTAATTTTTAAAATTTTATACTTTGAGAGATTTAAACTGGAAAACTATATCATCAAAATACGTTTATAAAGACCAATGGTTTATAGCTCGTGCAGATAGTTGTGAAATGCCAGACAAAAGAATTGTAGAACCTTACTATGTTTTAGAATTTCCTGATTGGTGCAATGTAGTGGTAGTAACTGATGACGAAAAAATTATTATGGTTCGTCAATATCGTCATGCAGTTGGTAAAACAACTATTGAACTACCTGGTGGTATAATAGATAAAAATGAAACACCTGTACAAGCAGCAACTCGAGAAGTATTGGAAGAAACGGGTTATGCCATTACTAATCTTCAACTTTTATATACAACATCTCCCAATCCTGCAATTAATAATAATACAGCACATTTTTTTATTGCAAAAGCAACCAAACAAATTGTTGCTCAAAACACTGATCCTTTTGAAGAATTAGATGTACTTCTACTTGATAAAAAAGAAGTTTTACAAATGATTGAACGAAGTGAAATTATCCATGGCGTACAAATAGGTGCTATTTATGCTGCTTACCTTGCTTTGGGCTGGTTGGAGAAAAGAATGTAAAAATGAAACTTATATTGTATAGGGTAATTTTTTACTTTTCAACCAAACTTTTAAAACTCACAGTTTTTAGGTGTTCTTGCAAAAGGTATTACATCTCTAATATTGGTCATGCCTGTAACAAATTGCACCATGCGTTCAAAACCTAAACCAAAACCTGCATGAGGTACAGTTCCAAATTTTCTGGTATCTAAATACCAAAACATTTCTTTTTCAGGAATGTTAAATTGTTTCATTTTATTTAGTAATACATCATACCTTTCTTCTCTTTGGCTTCCTCCAACAATTTCACCAATTCCTGGAGCCAAAATATCCATTGCTGCTACAGTTTCTCTTCCTGTTTCACAGCCTTCATTTAAACGCATATAAAATGCTTTTATAGCTGCTGGATAATTGATAACTATTACCGGTTTTTTAAAATGTTTTTCTACCAAATATCTTTCATGTTCACTTTGCATATCAATACCCCATTGAACATCATACTTAAATTTCTTTTTCTTATATGCAGGACTATTGAGTAAAATTTCTATAGCTTCGGTGTAAGTAATTCTTTCAAATTTATTATCTACTACAAATTTTAATTTTTCAATTAATCCAAATTCTTGTCTTTCGTTTTGAGGTTTTTGCTTTTCTTCTTCTGCTAAGCGTGCATCTAAAAACTCAAGGTCTTCTTTGTTATGCTCCATTACATAACTAATAATGTATTGAATAAATGCTTCTGCTAAATTCATATTATCTTCAATGTCAGCAAAAGCAACTTCTGGTTCAATCATCCAAAACTCTGCTAAGTGTCTTGTAGTATTGCTGTTTTCTGCTCTAAACGTTGGTCCAAAAGTATAAACCTCACTAAAAGCCATTGCTCCAAGCTCGGCTTCTAATTGTCCACTAACTGTAAGATTAGTGCTTTTCCCAAAAAAATCTTCATTAAAATCAATACTACCATCTTCCTTTTTTGGAGCAGTGCCATCAATAGGTAGTGTGGTTACTCTAAACATTTCTCCTGCACCTTCTGCATCACTTGCAGTTATAATAGGAGTGTGTAAATACACAAATTCTTTTTCGTTGAAAAATTTATGAATAGCAAAAGCCAAAGCATGTCTTACACGAAATACTGCTCCAAAAGTGTTTGTTCTAAAACGCAAATGTGCTATTTCTCTTAAAAATTCTAAGCTGTGTTTTTTGGGTTGTAAAGGATATTTTTCTGCATCGCTATCGCCCAAAATTTCTATTGCAATTGCTTTTAATTCAATTTTTTGTCCTTTGCCTAAACTTGGTACAACTTCTCCTTTTACTTTAATAGATGCACCAGTAGTAATGCGTTTTAAAGTGTCTTCGTTTAATAAACCTAATGCAACAACTACTTGTAAATTATTATTAGTACTACCATCGTTCAATGCTATAAATTGGTTGTTTCTAAAAGTTCTTACCCAGCCCATTACAATAACTTCTTGACCTGTAATTTCTGTTTGTAATAATTCTTTTACTTTAATACGCTTGTTAAACATGAATGTAAAATTGAAATGTTAATTTAGAAAGATTTAATACTCATTTTCTTTCTTAAAAATTGCTTATTTTATTACTATTTTAAGAAGCAAATATAAGACCAGTAATGTTTAATGAAACAGTCTCAATAATCCAAATCACAAAAAAAATATTTTTTTTACAAAAACCTTTCCTAACATTGCAGCAGAAACAAAGCTGATAGGTTTTTTAAGACAAATAATCTCCAAACAAATCAGTTGTATTTCTTTTCAAAAAAATCATCACATTAGTTTTAAACCATTTTTTTAATTAATTATTTTTTTTCGTTTTTAAACGAATATTTTGTACTCAAAAAATCATTTATTCCCCTCTAACGTCAATCTATGTACGACATTTTGCAATTAACCGACATGCTGTTGCCAGAGCTATTAGATATAGCTGAAGATTTAAAAATTAGCAATGCTAAAAAATTAGATAAACAAGAACTTATTTATAAAATATTGGACAGCCAAGCTGTAAAAGAAAGCGAAAACAAAGAAGCGGCTTCTAAAAAACCAAAAGCAAGAAAAGCAGTAAAAACAACCACAACAGCCAATATTACAGAAGAGGCAGAAATAGTAAAAGAAGCACCAAAAGTTCCAGAAAAAAAGTTGATTAAACCTAAAAAAATAAAAACTGATTTGCCCGAAGAGCATAGTACAATGCAAAAAAATGCACCTTCTGAAGTAGCAGAAGAAAAAAAAGATACTACTTCCTCTATTGATAAACTTGCAGAACAAATATTAAGTTCAACAAAAAGTAATGAAGATGAGTCTGAAATAGATACCTTAGAAGAAGAAAAAAATAAACCTCATCACAAACATCAGCCACATAAAAAAGAACCAGCATTTAATGTTGAATTTGATGGTGTAATTTCTGGCGAAGGAGTATTAGAAATGATGCCTGATGGTTATGGTTTTTTGCGTAGCAGCGATTATAATTATTTATCATCGCCAGACGATGTTTATGTTTCTCCATCTCAAATAAAATTATTTGGTTTAAAAACAGGCGATACCGTTTTTGGCTTTATACGCCCTCCTAAAGAAGGTGAAAAATATTTTGCATTATTAAAGGTTGATACAATTAATAATAAAAAACCCGATGAAGTAAGAGATAGAATACCTTTTGATTATTTAACTCCTTTATTTCCTTACGAGAAATTAAATTTATTTATTAATCCAACCAGCTACAGCACAAGAATAATGGATTTGTTTACACCTATTGGTAAAGGGCAACGTGGTTTAATTGTTGCTCAACCCAAAGTGGGTAAAACTGTATTATTGAAAGAAGTAGCTAATGCTATTGCAGCCAATCATCCTGAGTGTTATTTAATGGTTGTGTTAATTGATGAAAGACCAGAAGAGGTAACAGATATGGAGCGTAGCGTAAAAGCAGAAGTAATTGCTTCTACTTTTGATGAGCCAGCAGAAAAGCATGTAAAAGTTTCTACAATAGCTTTACAAAAAGCAAAACGTTTGGTAGAGTGTGGGCATGATGTTGTGATTTTGTTGGATAGTATTACTCGTTTAGCAAGAGCTCACAACACAGTTGCACCAAGTAGTGGTAAAGTTTTAAGTGGTGGTGTAGAAGCCAATGCAATGCAAAAACCAAAACAGTTTTTTGGTGCTGCAAGAAAAATTGAAAACGGTGGCTCTTTAACCATTTTAGCAACTGCCTTAATTGAAACAGGAAGTAAAATGGATGAAGTAATTTTTGAAGAATTTAAAGGCACTGGTAATATGGAATTGCAATTAGATAGAAGACTTGCCAATAAACGCATTTACCCTGCAATAGACTTGGTTTCATCATCTACTCGTAGAGATGACTTATTGCTTCAACCAGATGTATTGCAACGTATGAATATTTTACGTTTATACATTAATGATATGAATACTGAAGAGGCTATGAGTGAATTATTGAAAAGAATGAGAGGAACGAAAGATAATGAAGAATTTTTAGCAAGTATGAATAGGTAGTTGTGTTTTGAATAAATTGGATTAAAAAATTAAAACAATAAACACTTCTTTGTTTAAGCGTTAATGATACTTTTGCCTTCCTTATAAATTTTTTATGCAACAGCAAAATAATAAAGCAGTAGCAACATGGTTGTTGGTTGGTGCTGTAATGATTGTTATTCAAGTTTTATTAGGAGGCTTAACAAGATTAACAGACTCCGGCTTATCTATTACTGAATGGCAACCTTTATTAGGTTCTATACCACCATTAAATAATACTCAATGGCAAGAAGCATTTGATAAGTATAAAGAGCTTGCTCAGTTTAAATCTATTCACAGTTATTTTACCCTAAGCGATTTTAAATTTATTTATTTATGGGAGTGGTTTCATAGAATTTGGGCAAGGCTTATGGGCGTTGTATTTGTTATTCCTTTTGTATATTTTATATATAAAAAATGGATTAATAAAACAATGCTTACACCTATGATTATTCTTTTTTTATTGGGAGGATTACAAGGTTTTGTAGGTTGGTTTATGGTAAAAAGTGGCGTAGGTACAGATTTAATTTTTGTAGATCATACTAGATTAGCTATACACTTTATTGCAGCTTTAATTTTATTAATTTATGTTATTTGGTTTGTATTAAAATTAATTATTCCTGTTAATGAATTAGTATATGCACCTACTGCAAAAAGCATGAACATTATTATTATTGTTGTGCTAACATTTCAATTAATTTATGGAGCATTTATGGCAGGCTCAAGAGCTGCTTATGCTGCTGTAACATGGCCCTCTATTAATGGATATTTTGCTCCACCATTAATGATTACTAAAGAAAACTTTTGGTCGGATATTATTAATAATTTATTAGCCATACAATTTATTCATAGAGGATTGGCTTATATTTTATTGATATTAATTATTGTATTTACTTTTCAATTAAAGAAAATAAAAGGGAATAAATTTTTCCATACAACACGTTACTGGTCCTTGTATTTGGTTATTGTACAAGTTGTTTTAGGCATTTTTACCATTTTAAAATACACATCAACATACAAATTAATTTTAAGCATTACTCATCAATTTGTTGGTATGTTATTATTGATTAGTTTGTTTATTACCCTTTTTTCTTTGAGTAAAAAAGAAAGAGCATAAAGGGTTAATGATTTTTTCTCTTTCATTTGTGTCTTGCCCTAAAATAGGTTAACAAATTATATGTATCTAAATTAAGGATAAACAATGTTAATTTTAACATCTTAAGTAATTTAGTTTGTTGTGCAACCCCAAAAATAAATTTGGGTTACAAAACACTTTCTCTTTTTATAAACGTTTTGGATGCTATTGGTTTTTCTTCTCTACAATAACATGATTTATTTAAACTTCACTTCAAAAAATTTGCCATTAACTTTGCCAACTCTTTTTATTTAAAGAAAATATTTGATGCAATGGTGAAGATTGGCGAAAATATTGTACTGCAAGGCTTTCCTTTATTGCTTGCTCCTATGGAAGATGTAAGTGATCCTCCCTTTCGTGCATTATGTAAAGACAATGGTGCAGACCTTATGTACACTGAGTTTATAAGTAGTGAAGGCTTAATAAGAGATGCTATTAAAAGCAGAAAAAAATTAGACATTTTTGATTACGAACGCCCTATTGGCATTCAAATTTTTGGTGGCGATGAAGATGCTATGTCTTTAAGTGCCAAAATTGTAGATACTGTAAATCCCGATTTGGTTGATATAAATTTTGGTTGCCCTGTAAAAAAAGTAGTAACAAAAGGTGCTGGTGCTGGCGTGTTGAAAGATATAGATTTAATGATTCGCTTAACTGAAGCAGTAGTAAAAAGCACCAAACTTCCTGTAACTGTAAAAACAAGATTGGGGTGGGATGATAATTCAAAAAACATAGAAGAAGTTGCAGAACGTTTACAAGATGTTGGCATAAAAGCTTTAGCCATTCATGGTAGAACAAGATGCCAAATGTATAAAGGTGAAGCCAGTTGGGAACTGATAGGAAAAGTAAAAAACAATCCAAAAATTACAATTCCAATATTTGGTAATGGTGATATAGAAAGTCCTGCAAAAGCAAAGTTGTATAAGGAAAAATATGGAGTAGATGGAATAATGATTGGTAGAGCAGCTATTGGTTACCCTTGGATTTTTAGAGAAATAAAACATTATTTAACAACTGGAAAAGAATTGCCTCCTCCAACACTATTAGAAAGGGTGGATGTGTGTAAAAAGCATTTGCTAAAATCAGTAGAATGGAAAGGTAATAAAGTAGGTGTTTTTGAAATGAGAAGGCATTACACCAATTATTTACGTGGTTTACCCAACATAAAAGAATTTAGAAGCAAATTAGTTACCCTAATTGAAGTAGCTGAAATTATTGCAACGTTAGATGAGTTGTACAACTATTACAAAGGATTTGAGTTTGCTCAAGCACCCATTGAGCTTATCAATTACCACGAAAAATGCTCAGTATAAATGTAGCAGTTAGAACTAATTATTTTTCACAATTTTTTGAATAAAAGTTTCATTAGCTACTGTAATTCTTACAACATAAGTACCTGCAGGAATTTGTTGTATAGGCAAAATAATTTGACTATTTATAGTTTCTAATTTTGTATTTATTAAAACTCTACCAGCCATATCTGTAAGCTGAATTTGATGTGGCAAATTATTGTTATTGCCAACTTTATTTATAACAATAAAATTAGTTACTGGATTAGGATAAATGCTATACTTAATATTCAAAGGAATATGCACAGAAAATATTTCGCTATACTCAAAACTTCCATCATTATCTATTTGTTTTAATCTGTAATAAACTCTTCTTCCTCTATTATTTTCTGCCACATCTGTAAAGCTATAATTTTTACTGTTTGATGCTTGAACTATTCCTATTTGCTCAAAATCTTTTCCATTAAAACTTCTTTCAATTTCAAATCTGTTGAAGTTAATTTCGTTATCAGCCTCCCATGTTAAAAATATTTTTCCTTCTTTTAATTTGCCAGAAAATAAAACAATATGCACAGGCAATGCAGCTAAACCTGGGCAGTTGCTATTCCAAACTTTATTTACATATTGAGGGCTATCTACAAAAGGGTTTCTATTGTTTTGAAAACTATATGCTCCATTGTTTCTTCTTTTTTCTTTTTCACTTACAGGATCTTGATTGTGCCATTTAAGCATTAGTTTTAAATAATTAATATTTACACTTGGAAAAGTATTATTGCTTAAAGTTAATGCACCATCTGTAGAGTAACCACTCCATGTAGAAACTCTATCTTGATACCTTGTAACCATGTATAAATAAGCTCTTGCAACATCGCCTTTGTATTCATCAATAGGTTCAAACACAGTACCAGAAATGCCTGCTGTAGCTGAGCTTCCTAATTTACTTCCATTGCTACTGGTATAAGTTGGAGAAGCTACTTCGCCATAACGATAGTTGCTTCTTTTATTATTTACCCAGCCATCTGTAGGAAAAATATGAATATAATCAGAGCTTGGTGTAGTTTCGCTATTAAACCAACTTTGAGGAAAACTATGTTCTCTATTATAACAATCACCTTCTGCACTATAAGAGCCACACTGGTTGGTGCTTGGCGTAAAATAATAGTTAGCCGTTCCATTGGCTTTAAAAGAATAAATATCCCAAATTACATAACTATTTACGCCTTGCCTTTTTACGGTATCGGTTAATAAATATTGACTCCACAGTGCATTATAACTTTGTGCATTATAGTTATTAGAAATAATATTAAACAAAGCTGTTTTTAAAGCACTACATTCTTTTCCTACTGCTGCATTGTAATATCCTGAAGGGGGTTGAGCATAAGAATATTTTGCAAAAAGAAAAATTAAGACAAAAAATAAAACTCTCTTCATTTTAAAAAATTAAGTTAGTAAAGATAAAAAAGCAAAAAGAAATATAGTGTATTATTTTTCTTACTTGCTTGTCATTTTTACAACAGGTATTATCATTTCTTCTAAACTTACCCCTCCATGTTGAAAGGTGTTTTTATAATAATTTACAAAATGATTGTAGTTGTTGGGATAGCATAAATAACCATCTTCTTTGGCAAAAATAAAAGACGAATTTACATTAGGTGCAGGAAGCCCTGCATCTCTGGGATCTCTAAAAGCAAGTACATCTTTAGCTTCGTATTGTAAACTTCTTCCAAGCTTGTAACGCAAGTTGGTAGATGTTTGTTTATCTCCCAAAACTTTGGAAGGCGTTTTTACCCTTACAGTACCATGGTCAGTTGCAAGAATAAGGTTTATCTTTTTATCAGCTATTTTTTTTAATGCTTGATTTAATGCACTATGCTCAAACCAACTTTTTGTAACGCTTCTGTAACTTTTTTCATCGCCAGCTAATTCTTTTAAAACTTCCATTTCTGTACGTGCATGGCTTAGCATATCTACAAAATTGTACACAATAATATTTAAGTCGTTGTTCAATAAATTATGAATATTATTTACTAATTGCTGCCCATCGTGGTAATGCAAAACTTTGGTGTAAGATGTTTTTAAATCATCTTTTTTTAATTGTTTTAGTTGTTGTTTAAAGAACACTTCTTCATATAAATTTTTGCCTCCTTCTTCATCATCGTTTTTCCATTCAATAGGAAATTTTTTTTCAATATCAATTGGCAATAATCCGCTGAAAATAGCGTTACGACTGTATTGTGTAGCAGTTGGCAAAATGGAATAAAAAGTATCTTCTTCTAAAATTCTAAAACTTTCTGCAAATATGGGCTGTATTGCTTTCCATTGATCGTAACGAAGGTTATCTATTAAAATAAAAAAAGTAGGTATATCCTTTTCTACATGTGGCAACACTTTAAACTGAAATAATTTATGACTCATTATAGGTGCATCAGATGCTTTTGGGCTTACCCATTTTGTATAATTTTTACTAACGTATTTAAAAAACTCTTTGTTGGCTTCTTGCTTTTGTGTAGCAAAAACTTCTTGCATTTCGGGACTATCGCTTTTTTCCATTTCAAGTTCCCAATACACTAATTTTTTATAAATTTCCATCCATTTATTATAATCAGGATTGTCGTTTAAAGCCATAAATAATTCGCTAAACTGTTGTTGGTAACTGGATGTTGTTTTTTCTGCAACTAATCTTTTATTATCAATAATTTTTTTAAGACTCAATAACACCTGATTAGGGTTTACAGGCTTTAATAAATAATCTGCTATTTGGCTTCCTATTGCTTCATCCATCAATGTTTCAGTTTCATTTTTGGTTATCATTACTATTGGCAATTGCTGGTTAATTTCTTTTATTTTGGCAAGTGTTTCTAAGCCAGAAATGCCAGGCATACTTTCGTCAAGCAATACTACATCTGTAATATTATCTTTTACATATTCAATAGCATCAAAACCATTGCTAAACGTAGTTACTTCGTAGCCTTTATTTTCTAAAAAAAGCTTTTGGCTTTGCAGGCTTTCCATCTCATCATCAACCCAAATAATTTTTGCTAACGACATATTTTTTTATTTTAAACTGAGTGAAAAAAGTAAATATAAATTGTATGGTTGGTTTAATTGATTTATTGCTTAAAAGTAATTGCTAATAATGGTAATAAAAACATAAAAAAATCCCTACTTTTTTGGAAGCAAGGATTTTTTACTTTTTATAAAAATTTAATTAATGATGATGGTGATGTACTTTGCTTGCAAAATCTTCTGCACTTATACCTTCTTCTTTTACTATAGCTTTTTCAGCTAAAACATTAAAGAGTTTTTCAGTACTAATTCTATGATAACTTTCTTCTACAAATTTTTTATCTGCCATCATTTTGTTGGCGTAATCATCGAGCCATTGTTGTTGCTCATCTGCAATGCCTAATTGATTGCCCATGTATTGAAACAACTGTTGTTTAGCAAAATTTTTGATGTCATCAGGTAAAACTTCAATTTTATTTTCTTCTGCAAGTTTAGAAGTTATTAAACTCCATTTTAAACTACTTTTAAATGATGGAAATTCTGCCTCAACTTCTTCAGTTGTTTTAGGTTTTTCGTTTGTAACTTGTATTAAGCGTTTTAAAAAATCTTCAGGAAAATCAATAGTTGTATGGTCTAATAAATGATGATAAATTTGGTCGTGTATTTGATTGTTGCTTTGTGCATCAAAGTAAGTTACAATAGCTTCTTTTACTGTATTACGAAATTCTTCTTCTGTTTTAATTTCTTTGTTGGGATAAGCTGCTATAAATAGATCTTCGTTTATAGGTGCTTTTTCTACAAAGCCAATTTTGGTAATGGTTAATTTAAAATATTTATCTGCTGCACCTACTTCATTTTTATCCAATCCTAAATCTTCTAAAATAAAATCCAATTCTTTATCTTCAAATGCAGTAGCCAAATGCACGTCTATAATATCATCTTTCTTTTTACCTAAAACATTGCTACGAAATGCAGGAGCAAAATATTTTATTAAAAGGCTATTGGCTTTGTTAATACCATTTTCTACTACATTACCTTCCTTATCTACTTCAGTAAAAGTTACATTCAACATGGTTTCTTCAGAAGTTGCAGTTTCTGGTTCAGTCATTTTTCCATGTCTGTTTTGTAATTGATCAATTTCGTTATTAATCATTTCATCGGTTACATTTATTTTATAACGTGTAACATTGATGTTGGAATTAACGGAAAATGAAGGTTGCAAACCAATTTCAAAATCAAAAGAATAATCAGTAGGATTATTCATATCAAAATGATGATTAAGATTGTTTAAAGGTAAAGGCTGACCAAAAATTTCAACTTTTTCGTTAATTAAATAATCTCTCAACTGTTTATCCAAAGCATTAGAAACTTCTTCCTGAAAAATAGGCTGCCCATACATTTTTTTTACTACACCAGTTGGTGTCATACCTTTTCTAAATCCAGGTATATTGGCAGATTTTGCGTATTTTTTTAAGCTCGTTTCAAAATTGTTGTAATAATCTTCTTTAGATAAATTTACTGTAAGTTTATCGGTAAGTGTACCAATATTTTCTCTGGTTATTGTTGCCATTATAAGAGCAAATTGTGTGTTATTAAAATAAATAAGTTGATAAGAAAAGATGTTGAAGAGCAACTACAACCCCTTCTTTTATCAACTTTACTTTTGTGCGGGTGGAGGGACTCGAACCCCCATGTCTCACGACACCAGATCCTAAGTCTGGCGTGTCTACCAATTTCACCACACCCGCAGGTATTTAATTTTAGGGTGGCAAAAGTAAGGGTATTTGTTGTAAATATTTTCATTAATTACCCTAAGTTTTACAAGAATTATTTCTACTTTTTTTTATACTTTAAAAATAATACCAACATTATGTGAAAAAGTTTAATTTAATTATTGTTTTCAAATGAAATGAAAACTGTACATTGTGCTTAACTAACAAGTTTTATAACTAAAAAAAATAACACTTATGGACAAAAGTAAAATGATTAAAGCCTATTGCATGAAAACAAAGGAAAAGAATGTTCCTATGCACGATGCAGTAATTACTAAAACAGCAAGAGGTGGTTACATGGCAACTGGTAATGATGGCAAAGGCAACAAAATGGCTGCTATGCTAAGTGAAGCCAATGCAATGCAAGCTATTAAAGATGGTGTTGCTAAAAAGGGATATTAGAAAATTAAGAGGTTGATAATTGCAATAGTTTTTAGCTTGTTATCTATTTCTTTTAAATGAGCATAATTGTATTTTAAATTGCAATACAATTATGCTTTTTTTATAACCCTAAGTTTAAAACTGTTGTAGGTGTTTGTAGATGGATTGTTTGTAAGCCTGCAATTTTTGCTCCTTCAATATTTATTAATGTATCATCTATAAATACTGTTTCTGCTTTATTTAATTGTTGTTCTTCTATTATTTTTAAATAACTTTCGGGATAAGGTTTTCTAAATCCACAGCTATGTGAGTAATAGGTTTTGATAAATAAAGTTTCAAAAAAATTGTTGGGTAAATTTTTATTTAGGGTGTTTATAAAACAATCATAGTGTATTTGATTGGTGTTGGAATAAAGAAAAATATTGTACTTGTTTTTTATTTTTTGCAACCATTCTATTCTTTCTATTGGCAAATCTAATAGCATTGCATTCCATGCGTCTTTTATTTGCTCATTGGTTACATTGGTTTTTGAAATAGCTCTGAAATGATTATAAAAATCATCAGGGCTAATTTTTCCTGTTTCTAATTGTTCAAATAAATCTGAGGCTTTGTGTTGGTTGTATAATGTAGCAAAATTGCTAACGCCTAAATTAATAAATGCTTTTTCTGTAAGCATATAATCAATATTCAACAATACGCCACCAAAATCAAAAATTATATTTTTAATTCCCATACATTACATAGTATTTTTTAAACCTTACTATACAATGATAAATGTTTTTTTTATCTTTCAGGAATAACCAAAGGAATATCTCTTTTGAGCATATCATTTCTGTTTGCCATTACCCAAGCAGTAGTAAAAATAAATCTTGCTCTTTTTTCCATTACATCAAAATTTATTTTTTCAATCGTATCGCTTGGTCTGTGATAATCTTTATGTACACCATTAAAATAAAAAATTATAGGCACTCCATTTTTTGCAAAATTAAAATGGTCGCTTCTGTAGTAAAAACGATTAGGGTCTTTTAAATCATTAAACTTTCTGTCTATTTCTATTTTAAAAGTTTGATTAATGCTATCGCTTATTGGCATTAAATCGCTACTTAATTTATCTTCTCCTATAGAGTAAATATAGTTCAAAGAATCTCCCTTGTATTTGGGGTCAATTCTTCCAATCATATCTGTATTAAGGTTTACAGAGGTTTTATTTAAAGGATAAATAGGGTGTTGTGTATAATAATCGCTACCCCATAAACCTTTTTCTTCTCCACTTACAGTCATAAATACAATAGTTCTTCTTGGTGCGTAACCTTTTTGTTTTGCTTTTGCAAATGCTTCTGCCATTTCAATTATTGTTACAGTACCGCTGCCATCATCATCTGCTCCATAATAAATAGTGCCATCGTCTCTTTTCCCAAGATGGTCGTAATGTGCTGTAAGTACTACATACTCCTCTTTTTTATCTGTGCCTTCAATAATTCCTACAACGTTAGAACTTTCTAAAGTTTTAGTTGTTTTGTGTACATCTATATTTAATTGAGTGGCATATTTGCCTATTGAGATGTTTTTAAGATCTGCATATTTATTAATAGGCTTGGTTAAAATAGATGAAGCAGCTTGGTAAGAAACGCTAATAATGGGTGCAGAAGAATTATTACCTCCTTGTTTTTTCATGTACATATTTCCAATAGAGGGAGGCATAAAGCGTTTTGTATTTTCAAATTGTCTTGAAATAATTAAAATACCTGCTGCACCTTTACTTGTTGCAGTTCCTATTTTAGTAAAAGTTTTTCTGAAATTAGATGAAAGCGAATCTTTATCAATATCTGCAGGATCGCTTTCTATAATTAAAACCCATTTTCCTTTTACATCTATTCCTTTATAATCATCTCTTTCTTTATCACTAATTCCATAGCTTACAAATACTACTTCATTAATATTTACATTACCATTAATTGCATTGTTTAGCATAAGTGAAAAATGGTTATTGAATGCAAAATTTGCATTGTAAATTTTCAGCGAAGCCGATTTTAATTCATCTTGATATACAGGATACACTTGTTGATAGCTATTGCCATTGCCTGGCAGCAAGCCAAATTTTTTAAACTGAGATTCTATATAAGCCGCTGCTTTTTTTTGACCTTCGGTTGCCGTTTCTCTTCCTTCAAATTCTGCACTTGCAATAATAGATAACTGCTCTTTTAAATCTTTTTGTGTAATGGTTGATGCAAATTTTGCTGCATCATTTCCTTTTTGGGCAAATACTGTAACTGTTGTTAAAACACAAACAATTAAAACAATTTTTTTCATGGTGTATGATTTTTGTTTTTCAATTAGCCAAAGAAAATAAATTACAAACAGTGTTTTGGCTTATAATGAGTAAGCAATATAGTTTGTAAAAAAAAATGGTAGAGAAGAATATTGTGAACGGCAATATTTTATTACAAATTGCAATAAACACAACTAAAAGGAAAAACGAAAAAATTGATTATACTAAAGATTCGGAAAAATCTAACACTCTTTTTAATTCGTTGAATAAAATATCTGTTGTAAATGGTTTGGGTATATAGCCATTCATACCAATAGCAATACATTTTTCTTCTTCGCTTTTCATAGATAAGGCTGTCATTGCTATGATAGGAATAGTAGAATGTAATTCGTTGCGTATAATTTCTGTAGTTTGATAACCATCTAATTCTGGCATATAAATATCCATTAAAATAACATCGTAAGTATTGGATTTCATTAGTTCTAAAGCTTTAATTCCATTGTCTGCAATAGCAGTATTTACCCCTGTATTTGCAAACGCATATTTTACTAACATTTGGTTAATGGCATTATCTTCTACTATTAAAATATTTTTTCCAGAGAATATATTTTCAATCATAATCACACTCTAATTTAATTTACAAAGAAATATTGAATATTACATGTATAACGTTTAAAAAAGACAGTTTATTGCTCCAAAAAGTTTAAATATTTTTTGTTTTTTACTAATTTTTAACCACTTATGTGATAGCATTTCTATTACTTTTGCTGCTTTAGTGCTTTTGCCAAGCATTAAGTTTAATACCAATTATGAAGAAAATATTTATTTTATTGTTAGCTACTGCTGGATTAGTAAATAGCTTATTTGCTCAGGATAATGAGAAAAAAACGAAGTCTAAAAAGTACGATTTAAGCAATCGTGTGGGCGATCATATTATGTTGCAATATGGTATGGACAGATGGAGTGGAGCTCCTGATAGTTTAAATGTAAAAGGAAGTAGTAGACATTTTAATTTTTATTTTATGCTGGATAAGCCTTTTAAAAACAGCCCCAAGTTTAGTGTTGCTTATGGTTTAGGAATTAGTAGTAGTAATATTTTCTTTGATAAAAAATATGCCGATATAAAATCTTCTGCAGTACAATTACCATTTAGAACAAGTTACCCTGGAACAGATTCTGCCTATTTTAATAAATTCAAATTAACAAGCATTTTTGTAGAAGCTCCTGTAGAATTAAGATTTTTTTCTGACCCAGAAAACAGCAACAAATCATTTAAAGCTGCTATTGGCGTAAAAGTAGGTACCATTTTAAAAGCCTATACTAAGGGCAAAGATTTGAGAAGTAAAACAGGGCAATCTATTTATGGCGATAAATTTATTGAAAAACAATACGACAGAAATTATTTTAATGGCACAAGGTTATCGCTTACAGCTCGTGCAGGTTATGGAATTTTTGGAGTACATTTTGCTTATCAAATTACACAGGCTTTAAAAGAAGGAACTGGTGCTGAAATAAGACCATTTTCTATTGGGCTTACCATTAGTGGTTTGTAGTAAATTATTCATCCCAAACTGCTGCACCTTTTCTTAAAACTTGATAAGGCTCTGTAGTACAATCTACAACAGTAGAGGGAATCATTTCTCCAATACCGCCATCTATTACAATATCTACCTGATGTTTAAAATTTTCATACATTAATTCGGGGTCGGTATATTCTTCTACCATTTCGCCAGGTAAAGATGCAGATAAAATAGGGCTTCCTAATTCTTTTACAATGGTTCTTGCAATATTGTTATCAGGTACGCGTAAGCCAATTGTTTTTTTCTTGCTATGCAAAATTTTAGGAACTTCTTTGCTTGCTGGCAAAATAAAAGTGTATGCACCTGGTAAATGATTTTTTAAAATTCTGTACAAAGGTGTTGAAATAGATTTTGTGTAATTGCTTAAATCACTCAAATCATAACACACAAAACTTAATTGTGCTTTGGTAGGTTCAATATGTTTAATGCGTGCAATTTTTTCAATAGCTTTATGCTGAAAAATGCTACATCCTAAACCATAAATAGTATCTGTAGGATAAATAATTACACCTCCATCCAGCAAACATTCTACCACTGTTTTTATATTTCTTGGGTTGGGGTTATCTGGATGAATATGTAATAGCATAATAAAAATTATTTCAACAATCCTTTACTTAATAAATATTCTGCAATTTGAATAGCATTGGTAGCTGCTCCTTTTCTTAAATTATCACTTACTATCCAAAGGTTTAAAGTTTTTGGTTGCGATTCATCTCTTCTAATTCTACCTACAAAAACTTCATCTTTTTCATGAGCGTTTAATGGCATAGGATACAGTTGTGCAGCATCATCATTTTGTACTATTATACCTGGGGTATTAGATAAAATTTCTTTTACTTCATTCAAGTCAAATTCATTTTCAAACTCAACATTTATGCTTTCACTATGTCCTCCAATTACAGGAATACGAACTGTGGTTGCAGTAACTTTTATAGATTTGTTTTGCAAAATTTTACACGTTTCGTTTACCATTTTCATTTCTTCCTTAGTATATCCATTGTCTAAAAAAACATCTATTTGTGGTATAACATTCAAATCAATTTTATGTTTGTAAGCCATTGCCCCCTCCATTCCATTTCTTTCGTTGAAAAGCTGATCTACAGCAGCTTTTCCTGTGCCTGTAACGCTTTGATAAGTTGAAACTACAACTCTTTTTATTGTATATTTTTTGTGCAAAGGATTTAAGGCTACAACCATTTGAATAGTGGAGCAATTAGGATTAGCAATAATTTTATCATCTGCAGTTAAAATATTTGCATTGATTTCGGGTACAATTAATTTTTTAGTTTTATCCATTCGCCATGCACTGCTATTATCTATAACTGTTGTGCCTGCTTCAGCAAATAAAGGAGCCCATTGCAAACTTGTATTTCCTCCTGCACTAAAAATAGCTAAGGCAGGTTTTGCAGCAATAGCATTTTCCATGCTTATTACTTTATATTTTTTTTCTTTAAAATCAATTTCTTTGCCCACACTTTTTTCACTTGCTACAGGAATTAATTCTGTAACAGGAAAATTTCTTTCTGCTAAAACTTGTAATATTTTATTGCCTACCAAACCTGTTGCTCCTACTACTGATACTTTCATGTACTATCTATTTTATAATTTTAATTGTAACACTTATACAAATAATTAAAATAAACCGAATGATTAATTCGCAAAATTACGTATAGTGTAACTGATACTTAATGAAATGTATATTTTCAATGTTAAGTAATTATTACCATTTTATTTCAAGGCTCACATTCATTAATTTTTATTAACCTTTGCGATAGAAAAAATAATGCTATGGGATTTAATAATATTGGAAAACTATTCATGCCAAAAAATAAAATCTTCTACGAGTTATTTGAAGAAGTGGCTGCAAGAGTAAGCGAAATGGGCTTAAAGTTAAAAGAGTTAGTGAATGAGCCAAATGCAGATAAAAGAGCAAGTATTTTGGCTCTAATTGAAGACCTTGAACATAAAAATGATGATACTACACATTTAATTTTTACCGAACTTGGAAGAAATTTTATTACCCCTTTTGATAGAGAAGATATTCATTATTTAGCTACTGCATTAGACGATATTGCCGATTATATTTATGCATCATCAAAAAAAATAAGTTTTTATAAAGTAAACCCAAATGATAGTGGCATTCAAAAATTAGCTGAATTAGTATATCAAAGTGCACAGGAAATTACTAAATCTGTAAGGGGTTTGAGAGATATGAAACATTTAAGAGCCATGACAGAATCTTTGGTAAGGGTAAATAGTATAGAAAATCAAGCTGATGATGTTTTTGATATGAGTATTGAGATGTTGTTTAATAATGAAGATGATTTTAAAGAAGTAATTAAGAAAAGGGAAATTTATCAAGCACTTGAAACTGCAACAGATAAATGTGAAGACGCTGCTAACGTTATTGAAAGTATCATTATTAAATACTCTTAATAATAATTAACAAAAAGAATTTACTCCCCATTTTTAACCAAATTTAATATGGAAATACATTTCCCTCCATTGCTTATACTTATCATTGTACTTGCATTTATTTTTGATTATATTAATGGCTTTCATGATGCAGCAAATTCAATAGCTACAATAGTTTCAACAAAAGTATTAACGCCATTTCAAGCAGTATTATGGGCTGCAGTTTTTAACTTTGCAGCATTTTTTATTTCAAAATATTTAATTGGAGAATTTAAAATAGGTAACACAATTGCCAAAAGCGTTAATGAAAACTTTATAACATTAGAAGTAATTTTTGCAGGCTTAATGGCTGCTATAACATGGAATTTAATTACCTGGTGGTTTGGCATACCTTCCTCCTCATCACATACATTATTAGGTGGTTTTATTGGTGGTGCATTGGCTTATGCTGGTGCATTTAGTAAAGATGGTATTGATGTTGTAAACTATGCAAAAGTTTTGCCTACTATACTTTTTATTTTTGCGGCTCCTTTAATAGGCATGTTTATCGCTTTTGTAATTACAATTTTAATCGTACATATTTTTAAACGAAGTAACCATTCCAAAGCGGAAAGTTGGTTTAAGAAATTGCAACTTGCATCAAGTGCTGCCTTTAGTTTAGGACATGGAGGCAACGATGCTCAAAAAGTAATGGGAATTATAGGTGCTGCTATTATTTATTATGAAGCAAGCATTGGCATTAATTTATCTTTCGATGAATTTGTATCCAAATATAGCTGGGTACCATTTTGTAGCTTTTTAGCTATTGGGTTAGGAACATTAAGTGGTGGCTGGAAAATTGTAAAAACAATGGGAACTCGCATCACTAAAGTTACACCCTTAGAAGGCGTAAGTGCAGAAACTGCTGGTGCTTTTACCTTGTATTTATCAGAACATTTAGGCATTCCTGTTTCTACTACACATACTATTTCAGGATCCATAATAGGCGTTGGTGCCACTAAACGTTTAAGTGCAGTTCGTTGGGGCGTTACAGTAAATTTGCTTTGGGCTTGGCTTCTTACCATTCCTATTTCTGCATTAATGGCTATAGGTTATTATCATCTTCTAAAATTATTTGTATAAATAACCTCATTGAATTTATTTAATTCAGTAAGAATTTTAATTAAATAAAAAGGTAGTTATACTTTTTACTCATTTGTAGAATGATATAATTATCTCATCATCAAAATTTTGCCACTCATAACATTTGTTTACCCTTTATTAAATTATTAACTTTTGAGCAACACATAAACGATTATTTTCGTAAATGCGTTCAAAAAAAGCTAAAATATTGTTGTATATGAAACACATTTTTACTCTATTTTGTTTATTAATAATTGTACAAGTTAGTTTTTCACAAAACAATCCTTCATTAAAAGGAAAAGTAATAGACTCTACTGCAAAGCAAAATTTAAAAGATGCAGCTATAAGTGTATTAAGCCCTAAAGACTCTACTGTAGAATCGTTTGCTTTAGCTAAAGCCGATGGAAGTTTTGAAGTAAAAGGTTTTTCGTTAGGCACTTATTTAGTACAAGTTAGTTTCAATGGTTATGGTTCATTTTTTAAAACAATTACATTCAATAAACAATCGCCTGTTGTAGATTTAGGAACAGTTTATTTATTGCCTCAGGCAAGTGAATTAGAGGGCGTTTCTGTTGTTGCCTCTCCAGTTCAAATAAAAGGCGATACTACTGAATTTAATGCAGGAAGTTTTAAAACAAAACCTAATGCTACCGCCGAAGATTTATTAAAAAAATTACCTGGTGTGCAAGTAGAAAAAGATGGTTCTGTAAAAGCACAAGGGCAAACTGTAAAACGTGTATTGGTAGATGGTAAAAGATTTTTTGGCGATGACCCAACTACTGCAACAAGAAATTTACCTACCGATGTAATAGATAAAGTTCAAGTGTATGATGCCCAAAGCGACCAAAGTGCTTTTAGTGGTTTTGATGATGGCAACAGAGATAAAACAATAAATATTATTACTAAAAAAGATAAACGAAAAGGCTATTTTGGAAAAATAGGTGTTGGGGCAGGTACCAATGAAAGATATGCAACTAATGCCAACTTTAATAGGTTCAATGGTAGTCAGCAAATTTCATTTATTGGACAAGGCAATAATATAAATCAACAAAACTTTTCTGTTCAGGATTTATTTGGAATGATGAATAGTGGTGGTGGTGGAGGTATGTTTGGAGGAGGTGGAGGTAGAGGAATGGGAGGTTTAAATAATTTTTTATCAGGCACTCAGCCAGGCATTGCAACTACTTGGGCTGGTGGCTTAAATTACAATGACGATTGGGGCTCAAAAACAACCTTTAGCGGAAGTTATTTTTACAATAATATGAAGCGAAACAACGACAATGAAAATTATACAGAAACTTTTGTAAAAAACGACTCTTCTCAATTTAATAAAAACCAAACTTTTTCAAACAATATAAATCAAAACCATAGAGTAAATTTTGAAATCAATCATAAGTTCGATTCTTTAAACTCTATTTTAATTCGCCCCAATTTTAGTTACCAATTAGGAGATAATGACCAACAAACAATTTCTACATTAACCAAAGGAAAATCTATTAGCCTCAGTGATGTAGAACAAATAACAAGTAGTAGAAGCAGTGGTTATAATTTTAGTACAAGTATTTTATTACGTCATAAATTTAAAAAACGTGGACGCACTATTTCATTAAATCTTACACCAGGGTTAAGTGAAAACGAATCAGATGGTACTAATACCTCTTATAACAATATTTTCATGGGAGGTAGTTTTGTAAAAGATACAATCAATCAAATAAACAGTAATGACAGAACAGGAAAAACATTTAGTAGCAATTTATCTTACACAGAACCTGTAGGAAAACGTGGGCAAATAGAATTAAGCTACATATATAATTACAATAAAAATAACTCTGACCAAAAAACCTATATGTTTAATAAAACAACAGGAAATTATGATATTGTAGTGCCCAACCTTACCAATAAATTTGATAATACTAATACATCTAATAGGTTTAATGCAAACTATCGTGAGCAAATAAATAAAGCATGGAGTTACACATTAGGAATGGGTGTTCAATTTGCAGATCTTATTAGCAACAACGATACTAAAGGAACCAAACTTAGCAATAATTACACCAACTATTTTCCAAGTTTTCAATTACAGTACAGTAAAAACAGAACAAAAAATTTACGTTTTAATTATAGAGGACAAACCAATGCACCATCTATAACACAGTTGCAAGATGTAATTGACAACAGCAATCAATTAAATATAAGAAATGGTAATGCTGCATTAAAACAAGAGTTTCAACACAGTTTCAATTTGTTTTATACCAACTTTGATGTTGTAACTTTTAAAAACTTTTTTGTTAGTTTAAATGGAAGTTTTACACAAGATAAAATAGGCAATAGTGTTACACAAAATACAGGCAATACACCCATAACCGTAGATGGCATTGTTTTAATTCCTGGTGCTCAATATTCAAAACCCATAAATATAAATGGTGGTATAAATATTAGTGGTTTTGTGAACTACGGATTCCCAATAAAAAAACCAAAATCTAATCTAAACTTTACAACAACACTTGCATACAACAGAGATGTAAATATGTACAACAGTGTAAAAAACTATACCAACAATTATGTTTTAGGCGAAAGAATAAGTTACAATATGAACATAAAAGAAGCATTTGATTTAGTTTTTTCAAGCTCATCTACCTACACTTTTGCAAGATATACTTTAGATAATGGGCAAAACGGCGATTACTTTACTCAAAACTTTTCAATAGAACCCACCTATTCTACAAAATCTGGATGGATATTTGGTAGCGATTTTGATTTAACCATTAATAAAGGTCAAGCAGCAGGTTATAATCAAACCATTCCTTTATGGAATGCATCTATTGCAAAAACTATTTTTAAAGATAAATCTGGAGAAATTAAACTAAGTGTATTCGATTTATTAAATCAAAACAAAAGCATTACACGAACTGTACAACAAAATTATATTCAAGACACTCGTACACAAGTTCTTACACGTTATGTAATGCTTACCTTTACTTACAATCTAAGAAAATTTGCAGGAAAAGGACAACAACAAATGCCACCATTTATGAAAGGAATGTTTAGAGGAAATGGACAACCAAGAATGATGAGAATGGGTTAAAGTATTTGGCGATTGCGATTATTATATGCTACTTTGTGCCAATTTTAATGAATTAGAATTGGCACTTTTATTACATATAGACACAGCTTTAGAGCAAGCATCTGTTTTTTTATCTTATGATGGAGAAATTATTACTTTAAAACAAAGTACAGAGCAAAAAAATCATGCCTCGTTTATACAAGTTGCCATTAAAGAATTATTAGCAGAAGCCAAAGAAACTTTACAAAATATAAATGCTATTTCTGTTGTAAATGGACCTGGTAGCTACACAGGCTTAAGAGTAGGGCTTGCTACTGCAAAAGGAATTTGTTATGCTATAAATAAACCATTAATTACACTAAACACATTAGAATTAATGGCTTTGTCTTTAATAAATAATTCAAATAAAATTGTAGCTAATAATGAAAATAATCTACCTATTTTATTTTGCCCTTTGATAGATGCTAGACGAATGGAAGTGTTTACTGCTTTGTATAATGTAAACTTACAAGCATTAATACCACCAACAGCTATGGTTTTAAACGAACAAAGTTTTGAAGCAGAATTAAAAAATAATACCATTATTTTTAATGGCAATGGATATCTTAAATTGAAGCAAGTTTTAAACAATATAAATGCAATTTTTACTTCAGTCAATTACAATTATTCAACCATCATTACAGCAGCAGAAAATAAATATACCCAATCTAACTTTGCAGATATTGCTTATAGCGAACCCTTTTATATAAAAGAGTTTTATTCTACCGATCATCATAAAAAATAGCCTATTTTCATAATTTATAAAAAAATTAATGTAAGTAAGAAACTTTTCCGTAAATTTACGTTTTCTTTAACCCCCAAAAGAAGATCATTTTATGAATCACACAAACATTGTACTATCAAATGGTGAGACTCTCGTAACAATTGACCCACTAAAAGTGAAAAAAGCAGCTCTTGTAATTAGAGCCCTTAATCACAAACTTCGTCTGCAAATTTTAAAATTAATCGACGAAAGAAAAAGCATTACTGTTACTGAATTGTATGTAACTCTAAGAATAGAGCAATCAGTAGCATCTCAACACTTAGCTATTTTAAGAAGAGCAAATGTTGTGAATACAAAAAGAGACGGAAAGAAAATTCATTATTCTGTCAATTATTCACGCTCTCAACAATTAGTTAAAGTTGCAGACGAAATAATAAACTAATTGAAAAATTAATTTATTAATAAAAAGAGGCTGTCTTTTATCAAGGCAGCCTCTTTTTTAATTTGCCTCGTTCTGAATTTAAGTAACGATAATTGTTAATCTATTTTAGGGCAAGACAATAACTATTGACTTAATGACCAATGATTTTATTAGAAGTGTGTTTATAACTTTGTTAAAGAATTTACCTTTTAATGATGCCTTGAGTCTTAATTATTTTAAACAATATAAATATGAATACTGTGTATATTGTAATTGGTGCAGTAGGTTTTATTATTTACTTTTTAAGAACAATAGCCTTGCTGTTTAAACCTGTATGGTTGCAAAAACACTTTTTTTAGTAAGGAAATTTCAAAAAGAGAAATAATTTACTACCATATTATAATGATGGCTATTATGATATTTATTACAACGAAAGCGATTTCAAGGTTATAACAAAATTGCAATCAAATTGCACAATAAAAAACCAACTAATTTTATAAAAGGATAAAAATTATGAGCATTTAGTAAATTATTTTTAGCCCTACTTTAATTAGCAATCTGCAAACAAATCTGCAGCAATACCATCTGCTAAAAACTTTGCTTGAGAGGTAAGTTTTAAAAAATTATTTTCTATACTTAATAACTGTTGGGTAATTAATTTTTTACTCCTGCTTAATAATTTTTCTTTTTCTACTTCGCTAAAATTTTCTTTTATGTGTTGCAACGAAATGCCTTCTATTGTTCTTAACGAAGTCATAATATATTCGTTCAACTGTTGCTGTGTTGTTAGTATTTCTATCTCGTAAGGAACTTTATTTTGAGCTATACTTTTTAAGTATAAAGCATTGTTGCTATTATTCCATTGCCTTGAAATACCATTAAATGAATGTGCAGAGGGTCCTAATCCTAAGTAATGTTTTCCTTGCCAATAACTGCTGTTGTGCTTGCTTCTAAAACCAGTTTTTGCAAAATTGCTTATTTCGTAGTGCTCGTAATTTGCTTTAGCTAAAGTGTTGGTCAATATTTCAAAATGTTGTGCTTGCTTTTCTACATCAATATTGGGTAATTTATTTTTTTGAACTAAGGTATGTAAAACTGTTTTAGGCTCTACTGTAAGTGCATAACAAGAAATATGTGGAATATTTAATTGCACAACAGTATCCATGTTTTTTTTCCATTGTTCATGGGTTAAATAAGGTGTTCCATAAATTAAATCAACAGTAATATTGTTGAAATATTTTGTGGCTAATTGTAAACAGTTTAGTGCTTGAAAACTGTTGTGTGCTCTGTTCATCCATTTTAAATCTTTTTCTACAAAACTTTGAATACCTATACTTAATCTGTTTATACCAATGCTTTTCCATTGTACTAATTTTTCTTCTGAAATATCATCAGGATTTGCTTCTAAGGTTATTTCACTATTAGGTAATACTGTAAAAATTTGTTGTAAGTGTCTAATTATTTTTTCAATATCAGAGGGTTTGTAAATACTTGGTGTGCCACCTCCAAAATAAATTGTTTCAATAGCTTCCTGAAGATAATTTTTTTGCAATGATGCCTCTTTTGTAATAGCATCAAGCATTTCAGGCATATTGTTGTGTAATGTACTAAAATGAAAATTGCAGTAATAACAGGCTTGTTTACAAAAAGGAATATGTATATAAATGCCTGCCATTGAATTTAATTTGTTTTTTTATAAAGCATTATTGTTTTTTCTGTTTGTCCTTTTTTAAAGAATTTAATAATACTGGCAACAATAATAAATTGGTAACAGTACCTGCTATTAAAGTAAATGAAGTAAGCCATCCTAAAGATTTTGTACCACCAAAATCGCTGAAACAAAAAATAATAAATCCTGCAATTAACACCAATGATGTATAAATAATACTAATGCCTGTATGCCTTATTGTTTGCACCAAAGTGGGCACTGTTTGAAAATTAAATTGTGGTAACTCTTGTTTGTAATTTACTAAAAACCGTATCGTAACATCAATAACTATACCCAATGCTACACTAAAAATTAATACAGATGCTGGTGTTAATCTTATACCAACCCAACCCATTAAACCTGCAGTTAATAATAAAGGAACCATGTTTGGAATTAAAGAGCAAAACAAAATTCTTATTGAACGAAAGAGGTACAACATACAAAGTGCTATTAATAAAAAGGCATACAATATACTTTCTTTTAAACCTGCTATTATAAAACTACTCCCTTCTAAAAAGGTAACACTTGTGCCAGTAAATGTTATTTTGTAATTAGCCGTATCAAAAATTTTTGTTGCTTCTTTTTCAAAATCTTTTAGCAGTAAAGGAAGTTGTACATTGCCTACATCTTTCATATTTACACTTATACGAGCAACTTGTTTTGTGCTATCCATAAAGCCATCTAATAAATTATTGTGGCTTTCTTTATTATCGGAATTTGTATTATTTCTTTTTAAATAAGGTGTAAGAAAAGGCATATCGCCTTCGTAAGGAACAGCATAACTTAAACTATCTCCATCATAATAAGCTTGTTTAGCAAACTTCAATCCTTCTACAAAACTAAGAGGTCGTGCAGCATCCTTACTTTTAGAAATATAATCTGATAACTCTGCTATTTTATTAATAGGATTCATATTTCTCAGCAAACCATTTTTCTTTTTGGTATCAACCATTATTTCCAATGGCATTACTCCTTTAAAATTTTGTTCAAACCATTTTAAGTCGGTATAAATTTTATCTGTCTTAGGTAAATCATCAACAATAAAGCCTTCGCTTTTTAATTTAAAAAACCCAATAATTGCTAATACGCAACACACAATAGTTGTGGCATAAATCCACTTGGCATTATTTAAAGTCCAGCGTTCTATTTTTATTAAAATTTTTTCTAAAATTTTATTTTCTAAATATTTTATGTGCTTTTGTTTGGGTTCTGGTAAAAAGCTTAATACAGCAGGAATAAGAATTAATGAGATTAAAAACAATGCCATAATATTTATACCTGCAACTACACCAAACTCTTTTAATAAATTACTTCTTGTAAAAGAAAATACAGCAAAACCAATAGCTGCAGCTATATTACAAAACAAAGTTACAATGCCCATTCTCCCAACCATTGTAATTAAAGCACTTTGCTTGTCGTTGGTTTTTTTAAAAGATTCGTGAAATTTATTTAAGAAATAAATGCAATTAGGAATACCAATAACAACAATTAATGGAGGCACTAAAGCTGTAAGTAAAGTAATTTTATAACCCAACAGAACCATTGTTCCTAAACTCCAAACAACACCAATTAATACAACTGTTAAGCTCATTAGCATTGCACTAATGCTTCTAAAAAATAATAAAAGTGTAACTGCCGATAATAACAATGAGCCAATTAAAAACCAGTTCATTTCGTTTTTAATTCTGTTGCTCACAACTGTTCTAATAAAAGGCAAACCACTGGTATGCAAACTAATGTTGGTGTTTTTTTCAAACTGATTGGCTTGTGCTAAAATATCGTTGATTAATCTTGTTCTGCTTTTACTATTAATGCTGTCTTTATTGAGCTGAACACCTAATAAATAAGCATTTGTAGAAGAATTGTATAAAAGAGAATTATAAAAAGGCAAAGAAAAAAATGTTGCTTTGTCTTCGTCTAAACTTTGTTGATTATTGTAGGGTGCATGAAATATTTTTTGAGTAATTAATTTTTCGCCAGAAGAATCTTTCAACAAGTTTACAGTTTCAGGAATGCTTAATACTGCAACAACACCTTTTATTTTTTTTAAATTTTGGTGTAGTGCTTCTGCTTCATTAAAAATTTTTGTTGTGAAAAAATCTTTACTTTCTATTCCAAAAACCAAAGTATTACCATCATCGCCAAATTTTTCTCTAAATTTTTGATACTCTATATACTTTATATTATCTGTAGGAATAGCTCTTGTAAACTCATAACTTAAAGTAACTTTAGAAGCGAAGAAACCCATTACTCCCGTTGTTACTAATAATAAAATAAGAAGCGAAATTCTGTATCTTATAATAAATTGACCCAGCTTATACCACATGTTATATTTGATTATTGATAAATGATAAGCTGCAAAGAAAAAGTTTTTTAAGCAAGTGTAGCTTGTGTTATAAAACAATAATGCTTTATTTAATTATTCTTTTGCATTTGTAATTATTATTTAGATAAAATTTTTGAAAACCTTTGTACATCTGCATTTGGACTAATTGGTTTTTGTTTAATTAAATGCTCTGTAAGTTCGTGTGCAAAATAGGGCGATAAAGAACAACCTTTTGTACCCATACCATTTAAAATACCAATATTTTTATGAACAGGATGTAAGCCAACAAAAGGTCTTCGTTCTAAATTGGCAGGACGAATTGCAGCAAAATGATGTACAATTTTGTAAGGGAATTTTAAAAAATCTTTCAATTTATTTTCCATATCTATTCTAAAACTTTCTGTAGGTAAATCGTTTTCAAAATTCCAGTTGTAAGTAGATCCAATCCACCATAAATTATTTTGCCAAGGCACAATGCTGCAACCTTTTTTATAAATATTATTATTCGGTAAATCATTTATTTCAACAATTAGGGCTTCTCCTTTATTGGCAGAATAAGGCAGTGCATTAAAATAAGGATTGGCTGCATTTGCAATTCCATCACAAAAAATAATTGTTTGTTCTTTGTAATCTTTTATTTGATCAACAGAAAAATTTTCTTCAATCAATAAATTATTTGCCAATAAATAAGCCCTCCATTTTTTAAGTAGCAACTTAACATTGATAAGCCAACAAGGATTTGTTTCTCCTACGTTAAAAGAATAATTGAAAAAATTTTTCCACTCTATTTTATTTTCAGGAATTTTTAAATAGGTTTCTTCTTGCACTCTTTCATCAAATGCTTGCTGCATTTGAGCTGTAGCATGAAAGTCTAAAATATTACATTGTTTTATTGCTGAAATATTCAGCAGTTTTTCAATTTGCTTATAAGCTTGTACAGCAAAAGGCATTACCTCTTCAATCATCCAAGTTCTTACAATTCTTCTTCCTGTTACAGGATTGATTACTCCACTTGTTATTTGACTTGCACTGCTTTTATTTAGTGTATCGTACACCAAAAATTTTATATTGGCTTGATGAAGAAAGAAGGATAAAAATGTGCCACTTAATCCTTGACCAATAATTATAATTTCTTTTGGAGCAGACATGGAAGCAAAAATAAAAGTTGTATCGCTAATTCTCTTGGGTAATTAAAATACTGAACTCTTTAAAGGCAAAACTTTTTACATCATTAATAAAAGCATTGTAGCAATGTTGTAATGCTATATAATTATTTTTAAAAGCACTAAAAGCCTCTGTAGAACTATCTAAATAACTTGCTCTATGAACAACTCCTTCAAAACTTTTTTCCATACCCCATAAAAATTGATAATTGTACAACCAGTTTTGAGTTTTCATGTTGAGCAACATGTTTTTAAAAATTTCTGGTAAAAATATTTTGTTGCTTTCTAAAGCTATGTAAGTGCTTTGTGTAAAAGTGTTTAGGCTTTTTTCTGTTGTAAATTGATTTTTATCAATAGCTAAAAAATGGTCATAAACAACATCAACAAAAGCACCAGCATACAAGCCAACAAAGGGTTTGAAGTATTGCTTTGCTTCTTTAGTTGCTGTATGATTATCAGTAAAATTATCAATACTTCTATGTAGCTCTATTCCTTTTTGAATAACTAAAGGATAATCAAATTTCTTTTTACCCTTTACAAAATCGCTAATCATATTGCCCGTTAAAACATCTTCATTTTGAAAAGAAAAGTAAGCATGGGCTAAATAATTCAAGGCAGTATGTAATTAATGATTAATAAATTTTACAACTTCATCAACCAATTCTTTATTGAGTGGTAAGCTCTCATTAGTATAGGTTTCCATGCTTGAATCATCACAATCATCAGAAGTGTTTTTTAAAGTATGCGTCATGTTTTTGATGATTACGACTTTGTTTTTTGTATTTGCCATATACAGTAATTGTGCTTCTTCTGGTTTTACTTGTACATCGCAAGAGCCATTGATAATTAATACGGGAACAGAAAGTTTTTTTATTTCATTAACAGGGTTGTATTTTATCCAAGAAATCATGTAAGGCTGTACAGAAGGGCGAAACAAGGAGTATAAATATTGTGGTACATCGTCTGTTTCTTTTCCTTCTTTTAATAATTTTAAAATATTAGCAGATTCCTGATAAATATTTTCTGGCTGCGATTCTAATTGGTTCAAAATAACTTCATCTATTGGTTTGCCTGCACCACTTAAAGAAATAAAGCCCTTTACTTTTGTGTTTTGAGAGGCAATTATTCCAATTAAAGAACCTTCGCTATGACCAATAAAATAAATGTTTTTGTAGCCTAAACTATCTTTTGCATACTGGTACATTAAAACAGCATCATCAATATAATTTTCAAAACGCAATTCCTTTTCTTTAAAGTTATTTACTTTGCTTTCGGCAACACCTCTTTTATCATAACGTAAAGATGCTATATTATTTTTGCTCAATTCGTTTGCCAACATTTTATATGAAGAAGCTGCAACACCTAAAGGATTATTTCCATTTCTGTCAGTAGGTCCTGAACCTGCAATAATGATAACTATATTTTCTTTATTATTTGATGCAATAAAAGAACCTGCCAATTTTCCTTCTTTAATTGTAATGCTAAAATTATTTTCAATATTTTGTTGTGCCTGTATTTGATAACTTAAAATAAAAATTAAAAAAAATATCAGTTTGAACTTTTTCATTTTGTAAAAAATTATTTATTGCACAAAGTTAATCATACCAAAACTATAATTTAACCAAATTACAACACGCATTTGCATTTTATTAAGAAATTCTTTTAAATGCTTTGTAGTAAAGCCTTTTAAAAGATAAGATGGCTTTTTGAAATTTCTATATTTTACCATTCATCCTAAAAAATAATAATTAGCTTATTTTAAACATAATGCTTTATTAGCCTTTTAAACCCAAAGTACTTTTACATCGTCAAACGAAATATTTTTAAAAACAAACATTACAACTTTAACTCTAAAACAATTTATTATGAAAAAGATAATTTTCGCAGTGCTCACCATTATAGCTCTTGCATTTAATGCTTCAGCAAATGACAGAAGCAAAATTTCTAATGTTATTTTAAATTCATTTTACAGCGATTTTAATAATGCTGAAAATGTAGAATGGCAATCGGATAGCAGATTTACGAAAGCAACCTTTGAATTAAATGGAGAAAAAGTTTCTGCCTTTTATTTGTATGATGGAACATTTTTAGGGCTAACAAAATCCATTGCTTTAAATGAATTGCCACAAAATGCCATTCGTGAATTTACAAAAAACTACTCTTTTCCATTGTATAATATAAAAGAATGTATTGCTGTAACCAATGAAAATGGAGAAGTGAATTATTATATTTCCTTTAATGAAAAACTAACTCAAAAAATAATTATTTTAAAAATTACACCTAATGGCGGCGTGTATAAATTTTAATGAATAATTGATGTGGGTAATTTTTATGGTTAATGCAAGAGAATTATTTTCTTGCATTAATTATTTTGTTTCCACTTCTTCTGGTTCTATCCAAGCATTGTTTTCTTTTAATAAGTTAATGAGTTCATCAACTGCAACATTGCTATCAATATTTCTTTTTACAATTTCTTTTCCTTTGTATAAAGTTATTTTTCCTGGACCACTGCCTACATAACCAAAATCTGCATCAGCCATTTCACCTGGTCCATTTACAATGCAACCCATAATAGCAATTTTAACTCCTTTTAAATGATTGGTTCTGTTACGAATTTTTGCTGTTGTTTCTTGTAAATCAAACAATGTTCTTCCACAACTTGGACAACTAATATATTCGGTTTTAGAAATTCTTGTTCTTGTTGCTTGTAAAATTGAGAAGGCTGTATTATTAATAAATTGCTCAACTGTTTTGTTGCTGCTATAATTTCTGCCTTGTGTAGATTGTTGGTGTTGTGCTACTAATTCATCATAACTTTCGTGTGCCATGTTTAAACAAATTCCATCGCCAAAACCATCTAAAAACAAGGCTCCTGCATTGGTTGCAAAATGAATTAAATGCTCATCAGTTGTATGCCAATTACTTTTTGAAAAAATAACTACAGGATTTTTTATTCCTCTATTCATTAGCTCTATAAACATTCTTCTTATAGCTTGCATTTCATTTTTGTTGTTGGAAGAAAGACAAAATACAACAGAAGCATCGTTTGCTAATTCATCTAAAAAAGTAAAATCATTAATAGTTGTTTCATCACTAAAACAATCTATCATTACGAAATTGAGAGTGTTGTTTTTATTTTCATTTTCTAAATATCCTTTAGCATCAAACATAGGAAAATACTTGTCTTTCTCTTTTGCTTGCTGTACATGATTTTGCCAGGTAATTACTTTTAAAGTACCAGGCAATGCAAAATCTAATTCTGGTTTTCCTGTTAAAATATAATCTGCTGCCGAATCGCTAATACGCCATTTATCAGACATTTTAAAATAAGTGTAGCCAATACTTTGCAGTGTTTTTGGAGTAATATTTTCTATATGCCTTAAATCTGCAATCACAATAGGAACATGCGTTTTGCCAGTATTGGCAACTTCAAAAGTTGCTCTTCTTGTATATTCTAATGGTGAGTAAGAAATTTTGTTTACAGCGGGAATATTATTTTTTTCGTTGGAAGAAAAATTATAACGTTTTACCAAATCTTTACAAACTGGAATTTCGAGTTCAGGATCTTCAGTAAGTGAAACTCTAATAGTATCGCCAATTCCATCTTCTAACAAAGTACCAATACCAGCAGCACTTTTTACTCTTCCATCTTCTCCATCACCTGCTTCTGTAACGCCTAAATGCAATGGATAACATTCGCCAAATTCTTTATCCATTTGTTGTATAAGCCATCTATAGGCTTGCACCATTACCTGAGGGTTACTCGATTTCATGCTTAATATAATGTTGTGGTAATTTTCATCTCTTGCAATTCGTAAAAACTCCATTGCACTTTCAACCATTCCTTTTGCAGTATCTCCATAACGGCTCATAATTCTATCACTCAGCGAACCATGGTTTGTACCAATACGCATGGCTGTTCCATATTCTTTGCAAATTTTAATTAATGGCGTAAATCGTTCTCTTATTCTATCTATTTCTTCTGCATATTCAACATCGTTGTAATCTATTTGTTCAAACTTTTTTTTATCTACATAATTGCCAGGGTTAATTCGTACTTTTTCTATAATTCTTGCAGCAATTTCAGCAGCATTGGGTGTAAAATGAATATCAGCAACTAAAGGAGTTGAATAACCACGTTTTTGTAATTCGTTTTTTATATGTAATAAATTTTCTGCTTCTTTTTTACTGGGTGCTGTAATACGCACAAGCTCTGCACCTGCTTCAATACAACGTATAGTTTGCTCAACTGTTGCAATGGTATTCATTGTATCTGTTGTAGTCATTGTTTGCACTCTTATAGGATGAAAATTTCCTAATAATAAATTGCCAACTTTTACTTCTTTGGTTTTTAAACGACTGTATTGAGTAAGCGAATTACAATATAAACTCATGGTTAAATTATGAACAGCAAAGTTGCTTAAAAATTTGCGAATAATTTTACTAAATTGAAAACGAATTTGGTATAGTTGAAATTTGTAGTGCTATCTTAGCTTAACATTTAAAATTCTACTAATTTTGAATATCTTTTTTAATAACTGCTAAAATTACTTTTATGGATTCTTTTTTAAAATTATTGGAAGGAAATAAAAATTGGGCGGCTAAAAAAATAAAAAAAAATCCAACTTATTTTGAAGCATTAGTAAATATTCAAACTCCAGATTTTTTATGGATAGGTTGTAGCGATAGTAGAATGCCTGCAGATTTAGTTACAGGTACACAACCAGGTGAAATTTTCGTTCATAGAAATATTGCCAATTTAGTAGTAAACACTGATGTTAATTTATTAGCAGTTTTGGATTATGCAGTAAATAGTTTAAAAGTAAAACATGTTATTGTTTGTGGGCATTATGGCTGTGGAGGAGTAAAAGCTGCAATGGAAAAAACAGATTTGAATCACATACTAAATATGTGGCTTTCGAATATAAAAGATATTCAACGCATACATAATGATGAATTGCAAAACATAAAAGATGATAAGCAGCGTTATGATAGATTGATAGAGTTGAATGTGATGGAGCAAATTAAAAATTTAGCTAAAACATCTATCGTTCAAAAGTCATGGAAAGAAAAAAATTCTCCAAGTTTGCATGGCTGGGTTTATAGTTTACATGATGGAATTATAAAACCCATTATAGAAATGAAACCCAATACACATTTAAACTCTTATTACGAATATAATTTTGATTAAGTTTTATAAACTATTTTCTAATACTGGTAGTTTTCTTGGCGAAATATTTTTTACATGTTCTGCAATATGTTTAATATGATCTGGTGTTGTACCACAACAACCCCCAACAATATTTACCCAACCATTAGCTGCCCATTCTTCTAAAAAGTGAGCAGTATCTTCTGGAGCTTCATCATATTCGCCCATAGCATTTGGTAAGCCTGCATTGGGATAAGATGAAACATAACAGGTTGCAATGTTCGACAACTCTTCAATATGACCACGCATTTCTTTAGCCCCTAAGGCACAATTTAAGCCTACGCTCAAAGGGTTTGCATGTTGTACTGAAACATAAAAAGCCTCTAAGGTTTGTCCACTTAAAGTTCTTCCACTTGCATCAGTTATTGTACCACTAATCATTATTGGCACTTCCATATTTCTTTCTCTGAATAATTTTTTAGCTGCAAAAATGGCTGCTTTGGCATTGAGTGTATCAAAAATAGTTTCTATTAAAAGAATATCTACACCACCATCTAATAAACCATTAATTTGTTCAGTATAAGCTGCTACTACTTCATCAAAAGTTACTGCACGAAAGCCTGGGTTATTTACATCTGGTGAAAGGCTTAAAGTTTTGTTCAATGGTCCTATTGCACCAGCAATAAATTTTGGTGTATTGTTTTTGGTTGATGCAGCAAATTCTTTAATTGCATTTTTAGCACATGTAGCTGATGCAACATTTAGTTCATAGGCTAAAGACTGCATATCATAATCTGCTTGAGCAATACTTGTACTACTAAATGTATTTGTTTCAATAATATCGGCACCTGCTTCTAAATATTCTTTATGAATACTTGTAATAATTTGTGGCTGTGTAATGCTCAATAAATCGTTATTGCCTTTAACATCTTTATGAAAGTCTTTAAAACGCTCTCCTCTAAAGTCTTTTTCTTCCAATTTATATCTTTGAATCATAGTGCCCATTGCACCATCAATAATTAAAATTCTTTTTTCAAGTTCTTCTCTAATGCTTGCCATATAAGGAATTGTTTAACCTTTGGTTATTAAAAAATTTGTTCTAAAACTTGTAAACGAAAAAATAATTTGTGAAGTTTTTCAGAAATGATTTTCGTTTATTAGTTCAGTTTTTTCAAGCAGGCTGAACAATAAACAAATCTGCCTACTGCAACAAAAGTAATAAAAATAGATGGTATAGTTTTTACGATTAAGATAAAACCTTTTTTATTGCTTGTGCTTTTAATAAACACTCTTCATATTCTTCCTGTGCATTGCTGTAAAATGTAATGCCACCGCCTACTTGGTAGCTTAAATATTGTTCAACAGCATTGTACATAATGCTTCTTATTACAACATTAAAGTCAAAATTATTTTCTGGAGAAATGTAGCCAACTGTACCACTATAAATACCTCTTTTACTTTTTTCGTATTGCTCTGTTAATTCTAAAACTCGTTTTTTAGGAGCACCAGTCATGCTGCCCATAGGAAAAGTTGCTTGCAAAATAGATGCAAAATTTATGTCTTTTTCAACTTCACCACTTATGGTAGAAATCATTTGATGCACTTGAGGAAAAGTATAAATGCCAAATAGCTCATCTACTTTTACAGAACCTTCTTTACAAATTTTACTTAAATCGTTTCTTACTAAATCAACAATCATTACGTTTTCGCTACAATCTTTTTTACTGTTTAATAATTGTTGTTTAAGAAGTTTATCTTCTTTTTCATTTGCTGTATTTCGTTTTATTGTTCCTTTTATGGGCTGAGAAATTATTGTACTATCTTGCTTTTTTATAAATCTTTCTGGGCTTGCACACAATAAATAATTTTTATTTAATTTATAAAAACAAGCAAAAGGATTAGGAGAAACTTTGCTCAGTTGTTGATAAACTTCTATTGGGTTAATGTTTGCATTTTCGGCAAAAAATTCTTGACAAAAATTTATTTCATAACAATCGCCATGTTTAATATGTTGTTGTAATTGCTCAATAGCTGCAAGATATGTTTGCTTTGAAATTTTTGATTGGATAGTAAGATTTTCTTTTTTGAATTGTATAGAGGTTGTTGTAGTGCTGTTTTTTATTGCAGTAAAAAGGGTTTCTATATTGTTTTTTGTAGAATAAAAATTTGCTTGATTATTTTTTAATTCTATTACAATTTGTGGAACAAAAAAATAGAGAGGAGGAAAATTTACTTTGTTTTCATGTTTTGATGTAGTGTTAAAAATTTCATCTTTTACTTCAAAAGATACATGACCAAAAATCCATTTCTTTTGATGTTGAGTTATGAATTTCTGTAACTGTTGAAGAGAATTGTTTTCAACCTTTAGTTGATGAATAGGATTAACTGCTACCAAACACTCAATGTTGCTGTGTGGTAAATTGTATTGATTATTGTCTAAAAAGCAACAGATATTAAATTGGTTTGCCCAACTTAATATCTGTTGCTTAAATTCGGTAATGTTATTGATTAAAAAAGAGGCTTGATGGTAAAACACGATGTATGAAATTAAAAATCATCATCGTAATTATCGTCTTCATCATCAACAAACATATCATCAAACTCTTTGAGCTCTTCATCTAAGCCCAAATCATCATCATCTTTTTTACCTCTACTTTTACCCCCTTTGGCTTTAGGAATATCAAATTCATCAAAGTCGGGGTCCCAACTTTCTTCTTCTTCTACTTGTTCCCATTCGTCTGTTTCTTCTACATCATCATCGTCTTCATCATCAATATCATTTTTTGATTTTTTTGATGATTTTTTTGATGAAGGTTTGCCTGACTTTGAGGTTGAATCTAAGTCGTCCTCAAAATCATCATCATCATCTTCTAATTGTTTTTTACTTTTTGAAGATGTTTTTTCAACTTTATTTTCTTTTGTTGCTTTGGGTTTTTTATTTTCACCCTTATCAGATTTTGCAGCCATAGTTCTAATAAGTTTTTAATTGGTATTGTAAAATTTCAACGTAAAATTACTAACCAAAATTTTTATTTTTTAATTCTTTTTTATACTGTAATGAGATGCAAAAATGCCTAAATTACACTTTTGGTTTCAACTTAAATTTTTGTAAAATTATAGTACAATAATTTGTTCTCTTCCTGGTCCATTAGAAATATATTTTACCGGTGCTCCAATAAATTTATTTATAAACTCTATATAAGATGACATATCCTTAGGCAGGTTTGCTACATTGTTTATTTTGCTTGAATCGCAGTGCCAACCTTGTAAAATTTTATATTCTGGAGTAATATTTATTTTGTTAATTTCAAAAGGAATTTCGTCTGTAATTTTTTCGCCAATTTTATAAGCCGTACAAGCATTTAATTCTTTGAAGGAATCCAATACATCTGCTTTTGTCATTACAACTTTTGTTATACCATTAAGCATACAAGTATATTTTAGAGCAACTAAATCAATCCATCCACAACGTCTTGGTCTGCCTGTTGTAGCACCAAATTCATTTCCTATTTTTCTTAATTCTTCGCCAGTAGCATCATGCAATTCTGTTGGAAAAGCTCCACTGCCAACTCTTGTACAATATGCTTTTGTTACGCCAATTACTTCATTAATTTTTTGAGGGCTAACACCTAAGCCAGTACATACTCCTGCACTAATAGTATTTGATGAAGTTACAAAAGGGAAAGTTCCAAAATCAATATCCAACATAGTGCCTTGTGCACCTTCTGCTAAAACTTTTTTTCCTTCAGCAATTTGTTTATTAATAAAATATTCGCCACTTACAATGTTTAAAGTTTTTAAAAATTCTACAGCTTCGAAAAACTCTTCTTCCCATGCTGAAATATCTTCAATAAAATGAAAATTATCTAAAAGTTTTTGATGTTTTAAGCGTAGCTTTATGTATTGTGTGGTAAAATTTTTACTTAATAAATCTCCAACACGTATTGCATTACGACCTGTTTTATCCATATAAGCAGGACCAATGCCTTTTAATGTACTGCCAATTTTGCCATCACCTTTTTGCATTTCACTTGCTTTATCTAATGCACGATGTGTAGGCACAATAAGATTTGTTTTTTCTGAAATAAATAAATTCTTTTTTACATCAATTCCAAATGATGCAACAGTATCACATTCTCGTTTAAGTGTTACTGGATCTAATACAACGCCATTGCCAATAAGGTTTACACAATTTTGATGAAAGATGCCTGAAGGAATTTGATGCAGCACCACTTTTTTACCATCAACATATAAAGTATGTCCAGCATTTGGACCTCCTTGAAATCGTGCAACAACATCGTAATGTGGAGCAAAATAATCTACAATTTTTCCTTTGCCTTCATCGCCCCATTGTAAGCCTAAAATTACATCAACCATAGTTTGAATTTATATGGAACAAATGTAGGTATTGCAGTGCTGTAAAAAAATTGAAATAGCAAAACTTCTGTTAGTTGTTTTGTTTTGTTTATAAATTATTCTTACTTGTTGAAAACAACTTTTTTAAAGAATGGTATTTTGTATTAAGTTACTTTTTTGAGGATGATTGGTATTAAAATGTAAGCCCCTGCTTTCTTTTCTAAATTCTGCTCCTTTTACAATAAGATAGCCTGTGGTAATTAAATTTCTTAATTCGCAGAGTTGAGGAGATACTTTTGTAGAACGATAAAGTTGTTCTGTTTCTTCAAATAACAAATCCAAACGTTTCATAGCTCTTGCTAAACGCACATCAGTTCTTACAATACCAACATAATCACTCATAATTTGTTGCAACTCTTTTAAACTTTGTGTTATTAAAATCATTTCTTTGGGTTCTGTAGTTCCTAATGTAATCCAATCGGGAATTTTATTATACTTTTCTTCAAAAACAATTTCGTTGTTGTTTATTTTTTTTACAACATCTGTATAAGCTCTATGAGCAAAAACCATAGCCTCTAATAAACTATTACTCGCTAAACGATTTGCTCCATGTAAACCAGTACTTGCACATTCGCCACAAGCATATAAATTTTGAATAGAAGAATGTGCAAACTCATTTGTTTTAACACCACCACAACTATAATGTGCAGCAGGTGCAACAGGTATAAAATCTTTTTCAATATTAATACCAATGCTTAAACATTTTTCATAAATGTTTGGAAAATGATGTATGAATTTTTCTTTTTTGATAGGTGTACAATCTAAATAAACATATTCTGTTCCTGCCGTTTTCATTTCATTATCTATAGCTCTTGCAACAATATCACGAGGGGCAAGATCTTTGCGAGCATCATATTTTTCCATAAATGCTTCGCCTTTTTTATTTCTTAAAATACCACCATCGCCTCGTACTGCTTCAGTAATTAAAAAAGAGGGAGATACGCCTGGTTCGTATAATGCTGTAGGATGAAATTGAATAAACTCCATGTTTTCAATTCTACCTTTGGCACGATATACCATTGCAATTCCATCGCCTGTTGCAATTTTTGGATTGGTTGTTGTTCTATACGCCTGACCACAACCTCCTGTTGCTAATAAAGTAACATTGCTAACAATTTTTTCTATAAGGTTTGTATTGAGATTTAAAACATACACACCATAACAAGTAATATTTAAAGTAGATTTTGTAACAAGATACCCTAAGTGATGTTGTGTAATAATATCTATAACAAAACAATGGTTAATGATTTCAATATTTTTTGTTTGAGTTACTTGTTGCAATAATGCACGTTCAATTTCTTTTCCTGTAACATCTTTATGGTGTAAAATTCTAAACTCACTGTGCCCTCCTTCTTTGCCTAATGCGTATTCGCCTTTTTCATCTTTATCAAACTGTGCTCCATAGCTTATAATTTCTTTTATTCTTTCTGGTCCTTCTTTTACAACAATTTCTACAACGTCTTTATTACACAAGCCATCACCTGCAATTAAAGTATCTTCAATGTGTTTATCAAAGCTATCTTTTTCTTCATCAACAACACCAGCAACACCACCTTGAGCATACTTGGTATTGGTTTCATCTGCATTGGTTTTTGTAATAACGGTTACTTTTTTATCGGGAAAATGATTTGCCACTTTAAGTGCATACGTTAAACCTGCAATGCCACTACCAATTACTAAAAAATCTGTTTGCATAATTTGTTTTTCAAAATAATATTATTCATTAACTGCAGCAATACCTGGTAAAACTTTTCCTTCAAAATATTCAAGCATTGCACCACCACCTGTGCTTATATAACTTACTTTATTATTAAATCCAAATTGATTTACAGCAGCAACACTATCGCCTCCTCCTACTAAACTAAATGCACCATTTTCTGTACTTGCAGCAACAGCAACAGCAATAGCTTTTGTGCCAGATTGAAATTTTTCCATTTCAAAAACGCCCATTGGTCCGTTCCATAAAATGGTTTTTGATTTTTTAATAACTTCAGAAAAATGAGCTGCAGCTTTTGAACCAATATCCAAACCCATCCAACCATCAGGTATTGCATTGCTGGTTGCAGTATTTGTATTTGCATCGGCAGCAAATTTATCAGCAATTACAGAGTCTTCTGGCAAATGAATTTGTACATTTTTTTGTTTTGCTTTTTCTAAAATTTCTAAAGCAGTAGATAGTCTATCATCTTCACAAAGTGAGTTGCCTATACTGCCACCTTGTGCTTTCATAAAAGTATAAGCCATTCCCCCACCTATAATTATATCAGTTGCTTTTTCTAATAAATTTTCTATGATTAAAATTTTGTCAGAAACTTTTGCACCCCCAATAATAGCAGTAAAAGGCTTTTGAGCTTTGTGTAAAACTTGTTCTGCAGCATTTACTTCTGCTTCCATTAATAATCCAAAGAATCTTTTTTCTTTAGAAAAGAATTTTGCAATAACTGCTGTTGAAGCATGTGCTCTGTGTGCAGTACCAAAAGCATCGTTTACCCATACATCGCCCAACTTAGATAATTTTTCAGCAAAGGCTTCATCGCCTTTTTCTTCTTCTTTATAAAAACGTAAATTTTCTAACAATAAAACTTCGCCAGCTTTTAACATACTTGCTGTAAGTGTTGCTTGCTCTCCTATACAATCATTGGCAAACAAAACAGTTTTTCCATTTAATAATTCGCTTAAATGTTTTACTAAATGGCTTAAAGAATATTTTTCTTCAGGTCCTTCTTTGGGTCTTCCTAAATGACTCATTAAAATTACACTTCCTCCATCATTCAAAACTTTTTGAATAGTGGGAATTGCAGCTTTCATTCTTGTATCATCTGTAATTGCAAAAGTTGTTTTATCTAATGGTACATTAAAATCTACACGAATTAATGCTTTTTGATTTGCAAAATTGTAGTTGGAAAATTTACTCATGATTTTTGATTATTTATAATTTTAAAATGCAAAATAGTTGAACAAAAATATTTGATTTAAGTTGATTGAAATTTTATTTAGTTATTTAGTTATTTAGTCGCTTTTTATTTACCAAATAAACGCCACAAAAAATAAGTATTGCTGCAACGATTTTTGTTAAAGTAAGTTTTTCATTAAATAAAATAATTGATGCAATGGTTGCAAATACAGGCTGTGTGTACATATAAGTACCTGTAACTGTAGAACCTAATTTTTCTAACCCATACATAACAAACAAATAAGACAAAAATGTAGCACCAATAACCGAAAATGCTAATGCTGCCCAATGATGCCACATAAGCATACTCCAATTTATTTGTAAAACATCTTTTATACCTAATGGAATAATCATTATTGCACCAAATAAAAACACCCATCTCGTTACATGAATAGGAGAATAAGTTTTCATTAAAGGGCGTACCAGTACTAAATAAAAAGCATAAGAAATAGCGTTGATAATGATTAAAAAATCGCCAAGCATTGTGCTTTCTTTATCTGCATAATTTTTAATTAAAATTAAAATAGATGCTCCTGCAATTCCTAAAATTAACCCTGCTGCTTTGTTAATTGTAATTTTTTCTTTCAATAACCAAGCAGCAATAATGGTAATAACAATTGGGGTTACTAAAAGCAATAAAGCTGCATGAATAGGGCTTGTAAGCGATGTGCCTTGTACAAATAAAATTTGATTGATTGCTACTCCTGTTGCAGCACATACTATAAAAAGAGGAATGTCTTTTTTGTTTATTGATGCTTTGGAAGGTTTGAAAAGAAACATTGTCCAAAATAATATTAATGCAATACTTGCTCTAAAAACATTTAGAGCTATGGGCTGCATTACAGAAGGAGTAATGTGCTTAATGGCAACAACAGCTACACCAAAAAGAAAATTTCCTGTTAATAAAATGGCATGTGCTTTAAAATTATTTGTGTTCATGCTGTATGTTTAATCCTGTGCTATTGTTAGGTTTTGAAGTAATTCTACAATTTTGTTTTGTAAATTATTTTCTGTTAGTTGAGGCTGCTGAAATGGAAATAATTTTACATCAGCTAAGATTTTTTGTAATTGAAAGTTTTTTTGTTCAATACTAAAACACCATTGCTGTTGCATAAGTTTCTTAGCCAAATATTCTTGTTCTGTTTGCCCAGGTGTGGGAATTAAAATTGCCTTTTTATGTAAACTTAAAAACTCCATAACTGTTGTATAACCACTTCTGCAAATAATAAAATTGCTTTCTTGCATTGCTTTACTTATTTCATTTCCAGGTAAGTGATTTTTAATGGTAATATTATCCGGAGTTTTAAAAGTTTTGTTGCAATCGGGTTTTCCTCTAATCAATAAAATATTTTCTTTAAGAGTGTTTATTTCCGCAAAAATTATATCTTCTAAAATAGTTCGTTGAGGTTCAGGTCCTGAAAGAATAATACAATAATTGTATTGCATAACAACCTCTTCTATTTTTAAAAATCTTGAGAGCAAGCCTATATAAGATACAGCAGTAGAAGGCATTTTAGAAGGATGTGCTAATTTTCCTGCAATATTTTTATCTCCTTCGAAATCAGGAATCCAACAGGCAGAAAATTTATTGATGAAATGATAATTTATTTTTTGTGCTAAATTTTCCAACCACTTAAAAGGCATTTTTACTAATAACTGATGGGTTATAAATACACAAGGAATTTTGGTAGAGTGTAAGCCATATCTGTTATCACTTATAACTACATCAATTTTATATTTTTCTATTGCAAATTGCAACCATTTTTTTTCGTTACGAATAGCTAATAAAATTTTAGGAACTTGCATTAAAATTTTACAAGGCAATAAAAATTTATTTTTTGCATAACTAATATTATAACCCCTAAGATCTATAAAAGTTAGAGAGGGAAATTCTTGTTGTAACAATATTTTTTGTTTTCCTGAAGCAGCAATTATAACTGTAAAATTATTTTGTAGTAAAACTTGAATTATAGGAATACATCTTGTAGCATGCCCCAAACCCCAATCTAAGGGAGCAATTAATATTGTTTGTATGTTAAATTTTTTATTCAAGAAGGATTAAAAGTAATTTTTTAAATGATAAATACTAATTTACACTCCATTATGAAAATAAAAGTTATAAAAGTATTGTTTTTTTTACTTATCGTAAGTACAGTTGCTACATCGTGCAGTATTTTTGGCAAGGGAAGAAAAGATAAATCTTGTATGTGCCCCAGCTATAGAAATTGATGTAATAAAAATTTGTACAGAAATGAATAAAGTGCCTAAAAATTGGTTGTTATTTTCAGTTAAAAATTCGCTTAATGAAACTGTATTGCAAAGGCAAACTGATTTTTTAGATAAAGTTTTATTTGAAAGAGAAACCTTTCATCGTTTTTGTTTGGCAAGTGAAATTTTAGACATAAATCGTTGTAAAATTTATACGCAACAAAGTTATATACGCAATGTTGTAAGCCTGTATTACACTAAACCTTTTGTTTTTATTTTCTGCAAAAATTAGTTGTACAACTATGGTGGTTTAATTTTTTCTTTTTAAAATATCGTTTGTAGATATGTATTTTGTGCTATGACCAAAAAAGAAAAATATCAGTTTCTTATAGATTACTTTGAAGAAAATATGCCTGTTGCAGAAACTGAATTAGTGTACGATAATCCTTATCAATTATTAGTGGCTGTAATTTTATCTGCTCAGTGTACAGATAAAAGAGTGAATCTTACAACGCCTTTTATTTTCAAAAAATATTCTACCATAGCTTCATTGGCTAAAGCCAGTTTTGATGAATTATTTCCTCTCATCAAAAGCATTTCATATCCCAACAATAAAACCAAGCATTTAATTGGTATGGCAAATATGTTGATGGAAAAATTTGATGGAAAAATTCCAATGACGATTGATGAATTAATTCAACTGCCAGGTGTAGGTAGAAAAACAGCTAATGTTATTACAAGTGTAATAGACAAACAACCTAATATGGCTGTAGATACACATGTATTTAGAGTAAGCAAACGTGTTGGTTTGGTAAGTGAAAAAGCTACAACACCTTTGGCTGTAGAAAAAGAATTAGTGAAAAATTTTCCTGAAGCATTAATTCATAAAGCACACCACTGGCTTATATTACATGGTCGTTATGTGTGTATTGCAAGAAATCCTAAATGTGATGAATGTGGTATTGCTTTGGCTTGTAATTATTATAAAAATGTGTTTTTAAAAAAGTAATACTAAGTTTAATACACTTTCCATCTTCTAATGGTTTCATGATAAATTCCTGCTGCATTAAACTCTACTAAACCTACATTTTTAGCAAAATAAGAATCTATTGTTTGTATGGTTTGAAACGTACCTGCTATTTTATATTGCAATTCGTTTTTTATATGAATAACGCTATCAAAAACATTTCCATTAATGTTTCTTGTTACATTTTGTTCCATAACTGAATAACGCATTTTAACCTGTGTAGGAATGCCACTATAAATGGTATTAGCAACAGTGCTTTCCCATTGTGTTCCTACAGGTTTATCATCTTTTAAAAACAATAAAGGCATATAGCCAGTATTGCCATCTAAGGCATCCCAACGATAATAATCATTACCAGATTTTCTGTAAAAAGCAGTATCTATAATATTGCCTTTTGCATAAAAAACTCTGTATGTATTGCCACCTAAAACTGTATCTTTAGAGGTAGCATCTGTATGTGCAGTATCCAAACCTACAACATCATAACCCCAATTACTGCCAATAGTTGTAGGAAAATAATCTCTATAAATAACAAGCGGAGTAATAATATCTCCAAGAACATTTACTGAAAACAAACAAGCAGAGTTATTATAATTTAAAACAAAATTTGTAACTGTAGCTATAATGGGTTTTCCATGAGCTTTTATTTTTACAGTTGTTGTGCCTGGTGCTACATAGCCACTATCGCTAAACCAAAAACCATTTACCGTATCCGAATAAATAAAATACTTACCAGGTTTAGAAATATTTACTCCAGCAATAACATAATTACTATCGGTAGTTGCTACATTTTTTTTATATACTCCAAATATTTTAATTCCCTTGCAATCGCCAAGACTATCTTTTAATGTGCCAGTTGATGTGCCATATACATTAGCACCACTTTCGTAGCTTGTTTCTTTAATACATGATGAAATAAATATAGCAATAGCAATATAACAGCAATATTTAAGAATAGATAATTTCATTTAATTAATTTCTAATGAATTAATAACATCAAAACTAAAAACAAATATCATGAGAAAAGTAAAGATGCAAAAGTATTTTTAATGATAATGGCACTATTATAAATGCTGCTTTTGTTAAACTTTATTAACAAATAAAAATAAACAGTGTAGAGAGTTTATACTTTTGTCGCTTTTTAGCACATGAAGCAAAAGACAATTCATCCAAAACTTTTAATAGTATTACTTGGCATTTTAGCTGCATTAGGTCCCTTTAGTATAGATATGTATATTCCCAGTTTTGGGCAAATTGCTACTGATTTTAATGTTAGTGAAAAACAAGTTGCCTTTACTCTTACATCATACTTTTTAGGCATAACTGTTGGTCAATTAATTTATGGTCCATTAGTAGATAGATATGGAAGAAAGAAACCTTTGTTAATAGGGCTACTTATTTATACTGCTGCATCAATAGGTTGTTCTTTAACAACATCATTACCAGGAATGATTACTTATAGAGTATTACAAGCATTAGGAGCCTGTGTAGGTATGGTTGCATCAAGCTCTATTGTGGTAGATGTTTTTGGAGCTGCAAGAAGAGCAAATGTTTTTTCTTACATCATGCTTGTAATGGGTATTGCACCTTTAATAGCACCTTCAATGGGAGGTTTTCTTATGACTAGATTTCATTGGACAGCAATCTTTTATTTTTTAGCTGCTTTTGCGGGTTTTGTTATAATACTTATTTTTATTTTTCTTCCTGAAACAAATAAATTCATACATTCTTATAAAATACAAGTAGGAGAAATTGCACGGTCTTATTATCAAGTGTTAAAAAATAAAATCTTTTTTACTTATACAATGGCAGCAAGTTTAAGTTTTGGAATTTTGTTTGCTTATATAAGTTCTGCTTCCTTTATTTTTTTAACACATTATGCTTTAAGTATAAAAACCTATTCAGTATTATTTGCTATTAATGCATCTGGATTAATAATAGGTAATTTTATAAATGGGCAGATAACTAAGCGATATAATTATATTAAAATTGCCAGAATAGCCACATTCGTACTCATATTATTTACTTTGTTGGAGTTAATAATTGTTATAACTGTGCCACATATTGGGTATAAATGGATGGTATCTTTCATTTTTATAACCTTATTTATATTAGGCTTTATTTTTCCAAATGCTACTGCAGCATCTTTGGTGCCTTTTGCTAAAAAGGCAGGATCAGCATCTGCATTAGGCGGCTCTGTAAAAATGGCTGCAAGTGCAGTGGCATCGGCAGCTATAGGTATAATTCATAATGGTACATTAACACCTATTTTTATAGCCATGTTTGTATCGGCTTTGCTTACTTTTTATTTTATAGTTCCCAATTTCAAACATTTCTTTTCTAAAAAGTTGTATTAGAATTTTGAATTAATTTTCGGGTATTTTTTAGTGTAATTTTTGAATGATTTACAGTAAAAATGGATATAAATATATAATACACAAAGTCGTTATAAATTTTATCCTTAAAAATACTTGTAAAAACTTGCTGTATTTGGTTTTTTGAAAGATGGTTACCCTTACCTTTGCCGCCAAATACAAAAACAATATCATAATTATGGCTTCTAAAGGTAAAATAAAACAAGTAATTGGTGCTGTGGTGGACGTACATTTTCCAAACGAAAATGCTTTACCCGACATTTATAATGCCCTTGAATTAACCAGAGAAAATGGTGATAAGTTAATTTTAGAAGTGCAACAGCACTTAGGAGAAGATAGTGTTAGAACCATTGCAATGGATGCTACAGAAGGGTTAGTTCGTGGAATGGAAGTGGTAGATACAGGCAATGCTATTAGAATGCCTATTGGCGAAAAAATTAATGGTCGTTTATTTAACGTAACAGGCGATGCTATTGATGGTTTACCACAAGTTGATAAATCTAATGGTCGTCCTATTCATGCTACACCTCCAACATTTGAAAATTTAAGTACTTCATCAGAAGTATTATTTACAGGTATTAAAGTAATTGACCTTATTGAACCTTATGCAAAAGGAGG
>JAIXLB010000004.1 GCA_026931905.1 Chitinophagales bacterium | reverse complement strand
ATAAAATACTATTGGCAAATTTTGAGTTATACACCATTTCATCGGCATACAATTCTTTTTCGTACTCGGTTAGTATAGTAAAATTTTCTTTTACCTGCTTGCTGTTTAATTGATTGGTATGAAGTATTATTTTTTTTGCTTCTGCATAATTACCCAAATCGTTATAGCATAATGCAAGGTTGTTTAAATAGACAATATTTCTGTAATGATTTGTTCCGTATTTTTTTTCTGATAATGCTACAGCTTGTTCAAAATATATTTTTGCTTGAGCTGGTTTATGCCAACCTAAATATACTGCACCTAAATTATTTAAACCTCTTACATAACCTGGGTGTTGTTTGCCATTCAGTTTTTCTCTTAATTGCAAACTAGATAAATAATATTTTTCAGCATCAGAAAATCTATTTTGTTTCCAATACATTAACCCCAAATTATTTAATAAAATAGTGTAAGCATTATTGTTAGTTCCTATTCCATCTTCATAAATTTTTTTAGCTTTCAAAAAATATTCTTCTGCTTTTTCAAATTGCTTTGTATAAGTATAAATTAAGCCAATGTTTGTGCAGCTTTCTGCTATATCATCATCATTTGGTTTTAATTTTTTTAATCTTATTCTATAACCTTCCAAACTATATTGTTCGGCATAATCAAATTGGTTAAGGCTAAAATATAACATTCCAATATTATTATATACCATACCTACTGCTAAATGTGTGCTATCAAATTCTTTTTTAAAAATTTGCACAGCCAAAAAGAAACTAATTTCAGCATTGGAGTATTTTGTTAATTCAAGTTCCATTAAGCCTCTCAGATTTAAAAATCTTGCATACTCTTTATTGTTTTTTCTCTCACTAAAAATAATGGTATTGTAGTTGTAACATTTTTCGGCATATTCAAAATCTCCATCAGCTTTAAATTGTTTTGCTGCTTCTTCAAAATAATAAGTAGCATTATTTATATAACTTTTAAAATAAGTATCATTTTCGCCTGCAATAATTAATCGTACATCAGAAGCTCTAAAATAAAACATGGCAGCCCAGTAATGCAAGCCCCATTTTTGATAAAGTGCAGCCAAATTTTGTAATGCAATTTCATAGGCTTCGCTTTTAGAATCTATTTTTTTATAGTATTCAATATTATCAACCATTATATTTTCAGCTTCTTCGTACAAACCTAAATTTTTATACACATTGGCTAAGTTTCCAATACTAGTTCTGTAGCTTTTATTTTCAGTTCCATACATTTCTTTTTGAGATGCTACAACAATTTCATACCATTTTTTAGCATTGGCATAATCTTCCATATTATTATAACTCATAGCTAAATTGAGGTGTGTTTGTAAAAGCCCTTCCTTATCTGCTGAATAATATTTTTTATATAAGGTTAATGTAGTATCGTAATACAAAACAGCCGTATCAAACTTTGAAATAAAAAAATACAAAGTGCCTGTTGAATTTATTAAGCTCAAATAATCTTTATTTTGTTCTCCATACATTTGTTTTACAAGTAAGGAAGATTTTTTTATGTAAGGAATGGCAGCTTTATAATTTTTTTCTGCAACATATTTTTGATAAGTACTAATATTTTGCTCTAATTCTTCTTTTGAAGTTTGTGCATTAGAAACAAAAATTATGCAACAGAAAAATAAAAGAAAAGAATATATTTTTTTCATACAACATAAATATTTCCAAAATTACCTATTTGAATTTATTATTGCAATACCCAATAAACAGTATATTTTATGTTTAACAAACTCCTATTTTGCTCCTTATTTATTCTAATATTAAGTTGCAACTCTAAGCAAAAAGCAGATATAATTATTCATCATGCTGTAATTTATACAGTTGATTCTTCCTTTACAACAGCAGAGGCTTTAGCTGTAAAAGATGGAAAAATTATAGATATAGGCAGCAATAATGATATACTACAGAAATATACAGCTACCGAAAGTATGGATGCCAATGGAAAGCCTTTGTACCCTGGCTTTATTGATGCTCATGCTCATTTTGTAGGCTATGGAAAAAGCTTGTTTGAGGTTCAATTATACGATAGTAAATCTTGGAATGAAGTAATAGAAAGAGTAAAAGAATTTGTTGCTAAAAATCCTCATGAAAAATGGATTACTGGCAGAGGCTGGGATCAAAATAAATTTCCCAACAAAGAATATCCTAACAATGAAATTTTGAACACTTTATTCCCCAACACTCCTGTTATATTAACAAGAGTTGATGGGCATGCAGCTATTGCAAATGCAAAAGCTCTGGAACTTGCCGGTGTTCATCTTAATCAAAAAATTAGTGGCGGTAATATTGAAACAAAAAACAATAAACTTACAGGCTTATTAATTGATAATGCAGTTGATTTAGTTCGCTCAAAAATTCCTGAAGCAACTATAAACGATTTTGAAAAATGGTTAATTGCTGCACAACAAAATTGTTTTAAACAAGGCTTAACCACTATTACAGATTGTGGTTTAATGTACACTGATGTAGAAAAAATTGATGCCTTGCAAAAAGAAAATAAACTATTAATGAAGCTGAGTATTTTACTAAGTGATGATACAAAAAATTATGAAAAATTTATTGGCAAAGGCACTTATAAAACCAACAAGCTTTTTGTAAATGGTTTTAAAGTGTATGCAGATGGAGCTTTAGGAAGTCGTGGTGCTTGTTTATTAAAACCTTATACAGATAAAGCAAATTGGTATGGATTTTTATTAAGCACTAAAGAGCATTTTGATTCTGTTGCATCTGTATTGGTAAATACTAACTTTCAAATGTGTACACATGCCATTGGTGATAGTGCTAACAGAGAAATTCTAAACATTTACAACAAATATTTAAAAGGCAAAAACGATAAACGTTGGCGTATAGAACATGCACAAGTTATTGATGAAAAAGATTTTAATTTATTTGGCAAAGCTTCTATTATTCCATCTGTACAACCTACACATGCCACAAGCGATATGTATTGGGCAGAAGAACGTTTAGGTAAAACAAGAATTAAAAATGCTTATGCTTATAAGCAACTTTTGCTACAAAATGGTTGGTTGCCTTTAGGTACAGATTTCCCTGTTGAAGATATTTCTCCTTTTAAAACCTTTTATGCGGCTGTTGTAAGAAAAGATAATCAAGGATTTCATGCAAATGGTTTTCAAACAGAAAACGCATTAACAAGAGAAGAAGCTTTAAGAGGAATAACTATTTGGGCTGCCAAAGCAAATTTTTTAGAAAAAGAAACAGGAAGCTTAGAAATTGGGAAAAAGGCAGATTTTATTTTATTGGATAATGATTTATTAAAATCTGCAGAACAAAATTTATTAAATACCAAAGTGCAAGCAACTTGGGTTGATGGTAAAAAAGTTTTTTCCAGAAAATAGATTATACTAAAAATGTAGTTCCTTCAATAGCCAAATCAGTATTATCAAAAACTTCTTTTGCTTCTAATAAAAAAGCATCTAAATATTCGTATTTACTGCTAAAATGTCCTATCAATAATTTTTCAGCTTTGCATTGCTTTGCTATAGATGCAGCCTGAACTGTAGTTGAGTGAAAACGCAAGGCAGCTCTATCTTCCAAGCCTTTCAAATAAGTAGTTTCGTGATACAATAAACTTACATTTTTTACTTTTTCAATAATAGGTTCATGATAAATTGTATCTGCACAAAAAGCATAACTTTTGTTAGGCTTGTTGGCTATTGTAACCCAATCGTTTTGAATAATTACTCCATCTTTTGTTGCATAATTTTTACCTTCTTGCAAACTATTATAATACGCTGCTGGAATTTCAAATTGTAAAACTTTTTCTTTATCAATTTTTCTTGGCTGTCTTTTTTCTCTAAAAATAAAGCCCCAACATGCTATACTATGCAATACTTTAAAACATTCAACAGAAAACTTATTTTCATCTACAATCAATCCTTCATTTTCTAAAGGATGAAAATGTAAAGCATAAGGAAGTTTAGCATTAGCAACAGCCAATTGCAAATCAATTATTTCTTTTAAAGCAGCAGGAGCAAATAAATGCAAATCATTTTCTCTGCCTAATAAACCCATACTTGTCAATAATCCAATTAAACCAAAATAATGATCGCCATGTAAATGAGAAATAAAAATGTGATTGATTTTGCTCCTTTTAATTTTATATTTTGAAAACTGAAGTTGTGTACCCTCACCACAATCTATTAAAAATTGTTTATCATTTATTGTAACTACCTGTGCAGTAGAAAACCTTCCAAATGCAGGTATAGCTGAATTATTGCCTAAAATAGTTACTGCAAACATGAATCTGGAATTTTAGTAAAGATATGTTTTTGGCTGTTTTCGTTTTCTCTAAAAAAATTATTTTACAAAAAATTATTTTCTTTCCATACACAATTCTACCAAAACTCCATTGGTATTTTTAGGATGCAAAAAACAAACTAATTTATTATCAGCCCCTTGTTTGGGTTTTTCATTTAATAAAGTAAAACCTGCATTTTTCAATCGTTCCATTTCAGCATAAATATCCTCTGTTTCAAAAGCAATATGATGAATGCCCTCTCCTTTTTTTTCAATAAATTTAGCAATTACACCCTCTGCATCGGTGCTTTGCAATAATTCAATTTTTGATTCGCCTTGTTGTAAAAAAGCAGTTATTACTTTTTCGCTTTCAACAGCTTCTTGCTTATAACAATTAGTATTTAATAAAGTTTCAAATAATGGAATACTTGTAGTAAAATCTTTTACTGCAATACCAATGTGTTCTACTTTTAACATAGTTCTATATTTTGAGTTGCAATTATACTTACGATTTGTGGAATTTGATAAGTATCAATAGGCTATCCAGCAAGTTCATACTGCAAAAATCAGTAAATTTGCCAAATACATTTTAATAATTTAATTCATAAAAAGATATGTTGAAATTACCCATTTATTTAGATAATAATGCTACTACTCCAGTAGATCCAAGAGTATTAGAAACAATGTTACCTTATTTTACCAATCATTTTGGAAATGCTGCAAGTCGTAATCATCCTTTTGGCTGGGAAGCTGAAGAAGCTGTTGATTATGCCCGTGAACAAGTTGCTCAATTAGTTGGCTGCGATGCTAAAGAAATAATTTTTACAAGTGGTGCTACCGAAGCCGATAATCTTGCTTTAAAAGGTGTTTTTGAAATGTATGCAAGTAAAGGAAATCACATCATTACTGTTACTACTGAGCACAAAGCTGTTTTAGATACCTGCAAACACATTGAAAAATTAGGAGGCGAAGTAACTTATTTAGATGTAGAAGAAGATGGATTACTTGATTTATCTAAATTAGAAGCAGCTATAAAACCATCAACTATTTTAATTGCTGTAATGTATGCTAACAATGAAATTGGTGTAGTTCAGCCAGTAAAAGAAATTTCTGCTATTGCAAAAAAGCACGGTATTTTATTTTTTACAGATGCTACCCAAGCTGTAGGAAAAATTCCTGTTGATGTAATGAAAGATGGTATAGACTTAATGGCTTTTAGTGCCCATAAAATGTATGGTCCAAAAGGTGTTGGAGCTTTATATGTTCGTAGAAAAAATCCAAGAGTAAAAGTTACTGCACAAATAGATGGAGGAGGTCATGAAAGAGGAATGAGAAGTGGCACTTTAAATGTTCCAGGAATTGTAGGTTTTGGTAAAGCTTGTGAACTTTGTAGATTGGAAATGGAAGAAAATACAAAACGCATTACAGTATTAAGAAATAAACTTGAAAACGAATTATTACAATTAGAAGAATCTTACTTAAATGGAAATAAAGAACAACGTTTACCACATGTAAGCAACATATCTTTTAAATATGTAGAAGGCGAAGGATTGATGATGGGCTTTAATAAAAATATTGCCGTAAGTTCAGGCTCTGCCTGCACTTCAGCATCTCTTGAGCCAAGTTATGTTTTAAAAGCTTTAGGTTTAGGAGATGATTTAGCTCATAGTTCTTTACGTTTTGGATTAAGCAGATTTACAACTGAAGAAGAAATTGATTATACTATTCAAGCAGTAAGAGAAACTGTTTTAAAATTAAGAGAAATGAGCCCTCTTTGGGAGATGCACAAAGATGGCATTGACTTAACAACAGTAGAATGGGCACATCATTAATACAATATTGATTAAAAAATATCAACATTAAATATTTAACATTAAAAAATACTCAATTATGGCATACTCAGATAAAGTTATAGATCATTACAGTAATCCTAAAAATGTAGGAACATTAGATAAAAGTAGTAAAAGCGTAGGTACAGGATTAGTAGGAGCACCTGAATGTGGTGATGTAATGCGTTTACAAATAGAAGTTGATGATACAACAGGTGTAATTAAAGATGCAAAATTCAAAACATTTGGTTGTGGCTCTGCTATTGCATCATCATCATTAGCAACAGAATGGCTCAAAGGAAAATCTGTAGATGAAGCAGGAAAGATAGATAATATGGATATTGTAGAAGAATTAAATCTACCTCCAGTTAAAATTCATTGTTCTGTTTTAGCAGAAGATGCCATTAAAGCTGCAATTAATGATTATCGCAAAAAAAATGGTTTAGAAGAAATGACGTTTGATGAAAAACGTGTTCACTAAAAATAAGATTGAAATGATTAATACAGAGAATGGAATTTATATTAGCGATAAAGCAAGAGCCAAAGTAACAAAACTTATGGAAGAAGCTGGCGTTGCTAATGAGCCAAATTATTTTTTACGAGTAGGTGTTGTTGGAGGTGGCTGCAGTGGCTTGAGTTATAAAATGGATTTTGACAATGAAATAAAACCCATGGATCAGGTTTTTGATAATGATGGGATAAAAATTGTTACTGATTTAAAAAGTTTTTTATACTTAGTAAATACAGAACTTGACTTTAGTGATGGATTAAATGGCAAAGGTTTTTTCTTTAGCAATCCTAATGCAAGTAGAAGTTGTGGCTGTGGAGAAAGTTTTGCTGTATAATACTTTTTAAAATTGCACTACTGCTGTGGTTTAATACTTACTTTAATTTTATTTATTCTGTTGCGTTCTAATTCAAGTACTGTAAATTCAAAATCACCACAAACAATTACTTGAGTAACATAAGGTATTTGCCCAGCAAGTTCTAAGACCAAACCAGCTAAAGAATCACTTTCTCCCTTAACAGTATCAAAAGTATCCAAAGGTAATTGCATGTATTTGCATACATCTTTTATCATGGTTTTACCTTCAAAAATATAATTACTGTCATCTATTTTTTTTACACCAATATTATCTTCTTCATCAAATTCATCAGATATTTCACCAATAATTTCTTCCATAATATCTTCCATGGTTACAATACCACTTGTGCCTCCAAATTCATCTACCACTACTGCAAAATGTATTCTTTTATTTTGAAACTCTGTTAAGAGGTCTTCAATCATTTTTTGTTCATGAACAAAATAAGGCTGTCTTAAAAGTTTATGCCAATCATAATCATCAACTTCATTGATGTATTGAATTAAATCTTTTGTATGAATAATACCAACTATTTCATCAAGGCTTTCTTTAAAAACAGGCAATCTGCTGTAATGCAATTCTGTTACATGTTTCAGCACTTCTTTAAAACTACTTTCGTAATCAATACCATGTACATCTAATCTTGTTTTCATGATTTGTTTTACAGAAGTATTAGCAAATTTTAAAACACCCTTTAGAATATTTTTTTCACTTTCATTACTTTCTGTATGCGTTAAATCTATTGCATGATAGAGTTCTTCGTTGGTGTTTAAGCCTGTATTTTTTTGAGCTAATTTTTTTTCAACAATATCGCTATATTTTACAAGCCAGTTGCTTAATCCTTTAAATAGATAAGCAATAATTTCCACCATCCATCCTACATCTTTAGCAAAACGAATATTGTTTTGAGCTGCCATTACTTTAGGCATTACTTCGCCAAATAAAACCAACATAAAAGTTACTATAGCTACTTTAATTAAAAACTCTACCCATTCAAAAGTGTCGTTAAAAACAATGAGTTTATCTAACAGAACATTGCTAATAATTATAATCGCAATATTTGCAAATGTGCTTGCAATAAGCAATGAACCTAATAAAGTTTTAGGTTCATCTAATAAAGATACAATACGCTTGTATATTGCTTGTTGTTTTGTTTTTAATACATTAATGTCTTTGTAGGTAAGAGAAAAAAAAGCAACTTCTGCACCACTAACAATAAAGGTAAATGCTAATAAAAAAAATAGCAAGACAAACAAAATCGTTATTCCTTGTGTTTGTATAGCACTGGTATTAAGAAAAACTATTAAAGCCGAATGATAGCCCAATTCAAATTTTTTAGTGAAAAATATTTTGCAAAGAAATGTATAATAAAACTATTGCCTTTGCTGTATTAGTTTTTTATTTTTTAAAAAGGTAAATTTTCTCCTGTATCAGGTAATGAGTCTGTTTCAGCACCTCCAGAAAAACCTTCATCTATATCACTCCCTCCTTGTATATTTTCATTTCTTTTATCAAGCATTATAAGATTATCTCCTACCACTTCGGTAGCAAATTTTTTCACCCCTTCTTTATCTTCCCAACTTCTTGTTCTTAAACGACCTTCTAAATAAATTAAACTTCCTTTGTGTAAATACTTTGCTGCCAAATCTGCTAAACCACGCCACAACACAATTGTATGCCATTCAGTTTGGCTAACTAATTTTCCATTTCTGTCTTTGTACGTTTCTGTTGTTGCTAAAGGAAATTTTGCTACACCAATATTTCCTTCTAAGTAATCGATGTGTGGGTCTCTTCCTAAATTACCTATCAGCATTACTTTGTTTACTCCTCTCATAGCTTTAATTTTTTAGAAAATGTGATGATTTATTTTCTCTAAAATAATTTTTTTATTGATACAAACACCTTTTTTAAGAAAATATTTTAAAAAAAGATTTTTTCAGTACCTGTATATCTGTGTTTTTCTATGTTTATATTGATCGTAAAAAAGCAATGTCATTCTGAGCAAAGCGAAGTAAATGTAATGTCATTCTGAATGAAATGAAGAAAAAAGTATTGTCATTCTGAGCGTAAGCGAAGAAACTGCCTGGCTTTCCTTGTCATTCTGAATGAAATGAAGAAACTGCCCAAACTATAGTACTGCATTTCAGGAGATCCTTCGCTTCGCTCAGGATGACAGAGAATTGTCATTCTGAATGAAATGAAGAATCTGACCAAACCATAGTACACTTTTCAAGAGATCCTTCGCTTCGCTCAGGATGACATAAAAAGGGATTAGTATTATGACTGAGAGTATTTTTGTTAGCAAAATATTCGGTATAATTTAGGAATAAATTAATTTTTCTTTTGTTGTTGTTTTCTGTTGTCTCTAAACTTTTTGGCTCCATAACCTGCTCCTGCTGCCAACAATAATGTTAAGCCTCCATCTAATGGTATATCATCTTCTGGTTCCGGAAAATTATCTTGTGCCATTACAGGCATTGCTATTAACATTGCTATTGCTAATACACCAGCAACTCTTAATAATTTAGTTTTCATATCTCTTTTGTTTTATGGGCTTCGCAGCAAAATATGCAACGAATTGTAATTTAATTAATTTTTATTTTACTTTTTTGTCATGTTGAGCAAAGCGAAGAAAAAAAACGATGTCATTCTGAGCGTAAGCGAAGAAACTGCTAAACCATAGTACTGCATTTCAGCAGATCCTTCGCTTACGCTCAGGATGACAAAAAAGTGGCTCAGGATGACATTCTTTATCTTAACTCCTAACTCTTAATTCTTAACTCCTAACTCCTAATTCTTAACTCCTAACTCCTAATTCTTAACTCCTAACTCCTAATTCTTAATCAATTTTTCTGTTGCTCTATTGCCTTTGCTGTTTGTTATTTCTACAATATATGTACCACTTGTAAGTTTATCTACATTTACTTGTTGGGTGCCGCCTACAGAATTAAGTTTAAGCACTGTTTTACCTGCAATATCTGTTAGTTTTATACTGTAACTTATATCGATATTTTGAGGTAATATTAAGGTTACTTGTTTATTTGTCGGATTAGGGTACATTTTAATAGAAAAGTTAACCAAATCGGGTTGTATGTTTCTGTTAAATACCAGGCTAAACCTGTTTACTCCTTTGGTTTCTGGTTTGTCTTTATCTACATTAAACTCGTATAATGGTTGTTGTTTTACATTATGAATAGTATGTAAAAAATGATCTATTAAAAAAATATCAGCACTCATAAAATCTTCAAACTCGGTAAACCCTAATTTATAAATTCCGCTTTGTGTGCATGCAACATTTAGTTTAACAGTATCGGTAGCAAGTGTATTACTATTTCTAGTTTGAACCACCATGCCTTTATACCCTTTAAAGCTTGTAATATAATGGCTGCCACTATTAATAGATGCAATATCCCATTCGTTTTCATCTGTATTATTTATAGTTGCATCATTTGCAAAACGAACAATTATTTCATCTAACTGTGTGCCATCTTGTTGTAGATAATGAACCCTTACTTTATCGTAAAAATTTCTGGTACGAAAATAGCCAACAGTTGAGCCATCTGTTTTATGGGCTTCATTAAAAGTTAAGCTTACATTTCCGGCAACAGCAGACTGTACAAAAAATGCCTGACCGCTTGCAATTATATTTCCTGTAGCATTATCATAACCTGTACCTCCTGTAAAAGATACACCATCCCAATAGCTATAAACACCAGCAGGACTTGCAGGTACATACATAGCATAAGTGTTATTTATATTGCTGCTATTGGTTGTTTTAAATGCATTAAAACTAATAGGGCTTGGGTAAGGATTGCCAATAAAAACATAATTATTAATACCATTGTTAGGATACACAATACTAAAGCTACCTAAGTTTTTATCTGTATTACTAATAGCACCAGTAGCCCTTAATGTTACTGTTGTTGGTGTTAAGCCACTTGGAGAACCATCTAATAAACTACAACCTATATACCTATATCCACGAATGTTTACCCTAAAACCTTTACCTGCACCTACATTGTTTAATAAAGTACCAGTAGGTATTTCCCAACGGGTATTTATTGCTTTACTTGCATCGTAACTATATATATTAGCAGCATTACTCACTGTTGCATCAAAACCATTGGTATGTGCTGTTAAAGAAGGGCATACTGTGCCACCTGTGCCAGTACCTGTAATGTGTATTTGCTGCTGCCAGGTATTATTTATAGAACCCGTAACTGCACTGCTAATAAAACTCCATTTACGGGAAGCTTTAGCAGGAATAAAACGTTCTACTGTAATGCTTCCGTTAATATAATTACCAACGCCTTCGGCTATTCTGGCTGTTCCGACAGCATTGCTTTTTAAAACCAAATTGCCATTGGTAGTAAAAGTGCCAGAAGCAGGTGTTAATTCCCGAAAAATATTTACCGTATCTAAACTACTGTTTATGCTTATACCACCAGCATTATCTATAACCAAATTATCAATACTACCATTACCACTAATGCTTAAAGCAGTTGAACCAGATAGTACTAATTTGCCTGAACCATTGATGTAACTATTGTTTATAAGGTTGGTGCTTTGTACCACCATTTTTGCACCATTTTGTATAGTAATATTTGCACCAGTATTTACATACAACTGGCTTTTTACTTGTGTAAAACCTATTACAATTAAAACAAGAATTAATTTTATTGTTTTCATTTTTTTAGTTTTAGATTATCTCTAAATAGAAATGATAAGAATTTTCAATAACCATGTTTTTATTTTTTATTTAGTATCATTTTTCTTAACTCATCTATTTGTTTTTGTTGCTCTTCTAAACGTTTATTTTGCTGCTCTATTTGTTTGTTTTGTTGAATAATGTATAAAGTAAGTTCTTCTGTTTTCTCCAACAATTTTATATTTATTTCGGCAAGGTTAATGCCCTTTTCTTTTACCTCATTAGCATTAGGTATATTAGGTAAATGTTTGTTTGTAATAATAAATTGTTCTAATTCGTTTAATGGTTTTAGTTTATAGTTTTCGTCAAAAACATAATCTGCCCATTCGCTGCTAAGTGCTACTCTAACACTATCTGTAAGTATGCCACCCATTACATTTAAAGTTCTGCTGCCTTTAAAAACATAGCCTGTTGCATCGGGTACACCCAATAAAAGTTGGTGTGTAGCAAAATCGCCATAAATAATGGCATTGCTATCAGCATTGCTAATGTATAATTTATTGCTGCCTGTTTCTAAGTAACCTGCCTGGTTACCAATATACACATTGTTGCTGCCAAGGCTGTTATAGCCAGCCATACCACCCAAAGCAACATTATTAACACCTATAGAATTATAGTAAAGAGCCTGAAAACCATTTGCTGTGTTGGTAGAACCTGTTGTGTTGGAATTTAAAGAAAAGTTACCATTAGCGGTATTGTTATCCCCAATTGTATTAGAATATAGAGACCTTAATCCATTAGCGGTATTACTATAACCAGTTGTATTGGAATATAAAGACCAGATACCATTAGCGGTATTGTATCTACCTGTTGTATTGGAATATAAAGACGAGATACCATTAGCGGTATTAGATGAACCTGTTGTATTGGAATATAAAGACGAGATACCATTAGCGGTATTATAAAAACCTGCTGTATTGGAATAAAGCGATAGGTGCCCATAAGCGGTATTAACTGATCCGGTTGTATTGGAAAATAAAGATTGGTACCCATAAGTGGTATTCTGAGTACCTATTGTATTGGAATAAAGCGATTGATATCCATAAGCGGTATTAACTGATCCGGTTGTATTGGAATAAAGCGATTGATATCCATTAGCGGTATTGTTATTACCAGTTGTATTGAAATAAAGTGCTTGAAAACCATTAGCGACATTGTTATTACCAGTTGTATTGAAATAAAGTGCTTCAAAACCATTAGCGACATTGTTATGACCAGATGTATTGAAATATAGAGCCTCTATACCAAATGCAGTATTATAGCTACCCCCCCAAATAGGTATGTTATTAGCACTATAAGAAGTGTTCATTTGTGCTTTTGTAATAATACAAACCAATAGCAACCCTATCAAAAAAGGGATACCTAAAGTAGGTTTTTGTAAAATAGTTGTTTTCATAATTGTGTAATTTAAGTGGTTAAAAT
>JAIXLB010000052.1 GCA_026931905.1 Chitinophagales bacterium | reverse complement strand
AAATTTTTTAGAAAATATGCTATAAAACTAAAATTATTTTAGAAATAACAAAATATTTTTACTAATTTTATTTTAATGGTTGTATTTTTTAATTTTGAAAAATGATGAACCCACATACTTTAGATGCCCTTGATTTTAATATTTTATCTTGTTTGCAGCAAGATGGAAGAATGAGTTTTACTGTAATTGCAGATAAATTACAAGTTTCAATTGCTACTGTTCGTACAAGAGTAAATAAGTTAATTGAAGATGGTACAATAAGCATTATAGGGCGTGTAAATCCTGATAAAGTTGGCTTTAACGCTTATGCTCATATTGCTGTGTATGTACGCCCTGCTACACTAAAAGAAAAAGTAGCTAATAAAATTTCGAAATATAAAGAGGTAAGTTTTTTAGCTCTTACAAGTGGTGATTATGATTTAGAGGTTGATGTAATGTGTAGAGACAATGACCACTTGGTACAATTTGTAAATACTATTTCAAAAATTGAAGGAGTATATCAAACCAAAACAACCATTTATTTTAAAGTATATAAATATGCACAGCCAGATTTGGATTTATTGAAATAATTAAAACCCATTGTGCATTTAGGCAATATTTTTTTTCAGATTATTGATATTCTTCTTGAAAGTAAATTTATTGAGGTATTGAACACCCATTTAAGTTGTTATTTATTGTAAAAAAAATTTCATTCATAAAATTCATGCCCAAATAGTATAATTTTTAGACAATTTATTTTGAGCTTTCTGCCATTCTATATCTATTAGCAATTCATTTTTTAATTAAACTGCCATTTTTTCACACTAAAGTTAAATGGCATAAAGGTTGATTATTTTGTGTCAATTAATCAATAAAAATATGGGAAAAATAATAGGAATAGATTTAGGTACAACCAATAGTTGTGTTAGCGTAATGGAGGGCAATGAACCTGTTGTTATACAAAATGAAGAAGGAAGAAGAACAACTCCTTCCGTAGTTGGTTTTTTAAAAAATGGGGAAAGAAAAGTAGGCGATCCTGCAAAACGTCAGGCAATTACCAATCCTCAAAATACTATTGCCAGTGTAAAACGTTTCATGGGTAGAAGATTTGACGAAGTTTCTGAAGAAATAACACACTGGAGTTACAAAGTTGTAAAAGGTGACAACAATACAGTACGTGTAGATATTGATGGACGTTTGTACACACCTCAGGAAATTTCTGCTATGGTACTTCAAAAAATGAAAAAAACAGCAGAAGATTATTTAGGTCAGGAAGTTACAGAAGCTGTTATTACAGTGCCTGCATATTTTAATGATGCTCAACGTCAGGCAACAAAAGAAGCAGGCGAAATTGCTGGCTTAACAGTAAAACGTATTGTAAACGAACCAACAGCAGCAGCATTAGCCTATGGCTTAGATAAAAAACATGCCGATCAAAAAATTGCAGTTTTTGATTTAGGTGGTGGAACTTTCGATATTTCTATACTTGATTTAGGAGATGGCGTTTTTGAAGTAAAATCAACCAATGGAGATACACACTTAGGTGGCGATGATTTTGATAAAGTAATTATGGATTGGTTGGCAAATGAATTTAAAAACGACGAGGCAATAGATTTACGTAAAGACCCAATGGCTTTACAACGCCTAAAAGAAGCTGCTGAAAAAGCTAAAATAGAATTATCATCTTCTACCGAAACAGAAATTAATTTACCTTACATTACAGCAGTAGATGGTGTTCCTAAACACTTGGTAAAAAAATTATCAAAAGCAAAATTCGAACAATTAAGCGATAACTTATTTACACGTTGTTTAAAACCTTGCGAAGCTGCATTAAAAGATGCTGGTTACAATGCAAGTCAAATAGATGAAGTTATTTTAGTAGGAGGTAGTACACGTATTCCTAAAGTACAGGAAATTGTAGAAAAATTCTTTGGTAAAAAACCAAACAGAGGGGTAAATCCAGATGAAGTAGTTGCTATTGGTGCTGCTATACAAGGAGCAGTTTTAACAGGAGAGGTAAAAGATGTGTTATTGTTAGATGTTACTCCACTTACCTTAGGTATAGAAACAATGGGAGGAGTATTAACGCCAATGATACCATCAAATACTACTATTCCAAGTAAGAAAACAGAAGTATTTAGCACAGCAAGTGATAATCAACCAGGAGTTCAAATTCATGTATTACAAGGCGAACGCCCAATGGCTTCTCAAAATAAAAGCTTAGGTATTTTTAATTTAGATGGAATACCACCAGCACCAAGAGGTGTACCTCAAATTGAAGTAACTTTTGATATTGATGCCAATGGCTTATTGCATGTAAGTGCAAAAGATAAAGGCACAGGCAAAGAACAAAAAATAAGAATAGAAGCAGGTAGCGGCTTGAGCAAAGAAGAAATAGAGAAAATGAAAACTGAAGCTAAAGCCCACGAAGCTGAAGATAAAGCAGCAAGAGAAAAAGTAGAAAAAATTAATCAGGCAGACAGTTTAATTTTCCAAACAGAAAAACAATTAAAAGACTTTGGGGATAAAATACCTGCTGATAAAAAAGCTCCAATAGAAACTGCTTTAAGCAAATTAAAAGAAGCTCATAAAGCACAAGATATTGCAGCCATTGATACAGCTTTAGCAGAAATGAATACTGCTTGGACTGCTGCCAGTGAAGAAATTTACAAAGCACAACAAGCATCTGGTGGAGCAGCAGAACAAACTCAAAGCACTACCAACGAAAATGCTCAAACTAATAACAACGATTCTGTAGAAGATGCACAATTTGAAGAAGTGAAATAACAACTCCCTGTCATTCTGAGCGAAGCGAAGAAACTGCCCTAGCCGTAGTACTGCATTTCAGGAGATCCTTCGCTTCGCTCAGGATGATAAGAAAGGGAGAGCAGGATGACAAGAAAGGGATCAAGATGACAGAGAAAGTGCTTCACTTTTTCCTATTGCATTGGCAGCAATAAAAGCAGTTGTCCAAGCATTTTGAAAATTAAAACCTCCTGTAATGCCATCAATATCTAAAACTTCTCCTACAAAAAATAGTTGAGGTATTATTTTGCTTTGCATAGTATTTACATCTACCTCATTCAATTTTATACCACCACAGGTTACAAATTCCTCTTTAAAAGTAGTTTTTCCTTTTATTTCAAACTCCATTGCAGTAAGGTTTTTAATCAATTTATTCTGTTGGCTGCTCGATACATCTGCCCATCGTATTTCTTCATTTATATTGCTTTGTTGTAATAAATATTGCCATAACCTGTTGGGTAATGCAAATGGATTTTTAGAAAAAATTTTACTGCTTGCAAATTGCTGTCTAAAATGTAGCCATTCATCTCTTAAAGTTTGTTCAGTATATTGTGTAAGCCAATTAATAACAATAGTATAGTTATAATTTTTGTTGGCTAATTCTTTTGCTGCAAATGCAGATAATTTTAAAACAGCAGGACCACTAATACCCCAATGTGTTATTAATAATGCACCTTTTGTTTGTAGTTTGCTATGGGTAATTTTTATTTGAACTTCATCAACACTTACACCCATTAATTGAGTAATAGTATGTTGAGGCATATTAAATGTAAACAAAGAGGGTAAAGGTTTTTCAATACTATGTCCTATTTTTTCCAACCATTGAAATTGTAAAGATTTTGCATAACCACCTGTTGCTATACATAAAAAATTGCATTTAAAATGTTGATTGCTGTGTGTAGTTAAATGAAACAAATTATTCTCTTTTTGGAATGCAATAATTTCACAGCTTGTTATTATTTCTACATTGTATTTATGAGCTTCCTGCAAAAAGCAATCTATAATAGTTTGAGAGTTATTGCTTACAGGAAACATCCTTCCATCTTTTTCTGTTTTTAATGCTATACCTCTTTGTTCAAACCAAGCAATGGTATCTTTTACACTAAACCAATGCAAAGCTTTCTTTAAAAAATTATAACCTCTTGGGTAGTTTTTTATTAGTTCACCAATATCCAAACAATGGTGAGTTACATTGCATCTTCCTCCACCACTAATTTTTAATTTACTTAATAGTTTATTGGTTTTTTCAATAATTATTACACGAAGTGTAGGGTTGAGTTTTGCTGCATTGATTGCACAAAAAAAACCTGCTGCACCGCCACCAATAACAATTAAAGTTTTTTGCATAAAAAATATTAGTGGCAAATTTATTTAAGAAGCCTAAATATGAAGTAAAAAAAACACCTTGTAAAAAGGTGTTTAAAATTTTATTTTTCAGATGGTTTTTTCTTACCTGCAATTAATTTTTCTAAAACTGCATCTAACCTTCTTTGACGTGTATCTGGTCTTTTAGCAGATTGAATCCAACTTAAATATTCTTTTTGATTGGTAGTTGGTAGCGATTCAAAAAAAGCTTCTACATTTTTATGTTTCGCAAAAATTCTTTCTAACTCAACAGGGTAGTGAATCAAACTTTTTTCAAAAGATTTATCAGACTCTATCTTTAAATCAGTTTGAATAATAGGCATTTCTTTGTTTCTCTTAAATTGTACTGCACTCCACATGTGGTCTAAATCTACTGTTTCCAAACGTTCATAACCGTTGTTTTTTAATATATCCCAACTACTTTCTTTACTCAAATCACTTACTATTTTAGAGGTTGATTTTGGGCAAGCTATCCAAAGCTTACTATTTTCTTGTAAAGCAGGTAGTACTTCTCTAACAACATTATTCAATTGAAATTTATTAACTGCAAAAACCAAAGCAAAATCTACCTTCTTTATTTTTAAGAGTGGAGTTACATTTTTGGCATAAGACAATTTAGAAAATTGTTTTTCAATTCCAGACGGCACACCTTGAATTAAAAGGTTTCTTTCGTCTTGTAATGTTAATTTTTCAAATAAACTTAAATTAGACATATCCTAAAAGGAGTTTTTCAGGTGATGTAAAAGAAGTGCAAAATTATAGTATTTTTTAAACTTTTTTAAAAGCAAATTGATTAAAGCTGAAAATTTAACACTTATTAGTCTTAAAAATTTTGGCATAGTTTTAGCAAAGCCTGTAATCAGTTTTTAAAAAAACCTTTAACTTTACGTTCTCTTATTGCTGCAGTAATGCAGTTTAAAATTTTTATTAAACAAAAAATTATGAAAAGAATTACTTTAATTGCAAGTGTTTTATTCTTTGCATTTAGTGCTAATGCACAACAAAAAATTGAAACTCCAGTAGCTACTACACAAACTCAACCAAAAGATGTAAACAAGTCTTTAGAATTTACCAATGCTGAGTATAATTTTGGTAAAATCCCTTTTGGAAAACCAGCAGAGTATGAATTATCTTTTAAAAATATAAGTGCCGACACTGTAACTTTAGAAAGGGTTCAAGTAAGTTGTGGTTGTACAACTCCAAAATATACTCAAGGCGAAAAAATTGCTCCTGGTAAATCTGCAAAAATTATTTTAGGCTTTAATGGTAACTCAGATGGGCATTTTACAAAGTATGTTACCCTCTTTTTTAATGACAGCATGAGCAAACAAGTTATTTTTAGAGGCGAAACTTTTAAAACTCCTGAATCAAGTGCACCTGCAAATGGAGGCGTACAAAAAATGAAAAACGGTATTAACTAATATTTTTTTACAGTATAAAATTTTAACATGAAAAAACTTTTTTTTATTGCTTTGCTATTTAGTTGCTTTAATGTTTTTGCTCAAAATCCTTTTGAGTTTAAAGTAACCAAGCATGATTTTGGAAAAATTAAACAAAATGTTCCTGCCTCATTTACGTTTAAATTTGTAAATACTTCTGAAAAACCTTTGATAATAGAAAGTGCTATTGCTGGCTGTGGTTGTACAACTCCAGAATATCCAAAACAACCCATATCAAAAGGAAAAGAAGGAAGCATAAAAGTTACTTATAATGCAGCTTCAATGGGTGTTTTTACTAAAGATGTAACAGTGAAATTTGCAAATATGGAAACGCCTATTATTTTAAATATTGTAGGCGAAGTTATTGAAGCAAAAGTAGCTCCTGTTAAAAGAAGTCAAAAGCAACTCCAGCTAAAAAAAGATTAATAGTATTAAATTTTTAAAAACGCTCTGAAGTTTTCAGGGCGTTTTTATTTTGTATGATTTAGTACATACACTTCAATATTATCGTACTTATATTTGCCACATGTTACAAATAAGCAAAAGAGGTGAAGCAATGCCAGCATCGCCTATAAGAAAATTAGTTCCTTATGCTGAAGCAGCTAAGAAAAAAGGAAGAACAGTATATCATTTGAATATAGGGCAACCTGATATTGAAACCCCTAAGCAAATGAGAGATGCCATACATAATGCAGATTTTAAAATTTTAGAATATACTCATAGTGCAGGTTTGGAAAGCTATAGAAAAAAATTAGCTATCTATTATAAATCGGTTGGAATAGATGTTAATCACAATGAAATAATTATTACAACGGGTGGTAGTGAAGCTATTTTATTTGGCTTTATGGCTTGTTTAGATCCAGGCGATGAAGTAATTATTCCTGAACCCTTTTATGCCAATTATAATGGTTTTGCAATAGCTGCTGGTATAAATGTTGTACCTATTACATCTCATATTAATAATGGTTTTGCATTGCCACCCATTGAAGAATTTGAGAAAAAGATTACTGCTAAAACAAAAGCTATTGTTATTTGTAATCCTAACAACCCTACAGGATATAATTATAGTGAAAATGAAATGCAAGAATTGAAAGAAATTATTTTAAAGCACAACTTGTATTTGTTTGCAGATGAAGCCTACAGAGAGTTTACTTATGAAAGTAAACAATATAGTGCTATGCACTTAACAGGTGTTGAAAATAATGTTGTGTTGATGGATACTATAAGTAAAAGATATAGTGCTTGTGGAGCCAGAATTGGTGCATTTGTAACAAAAAATAAACAACTGATAGATGCTACAATGAAGTTTGCACAAATGCGTTTGTGTAGCCCTTATTTAGAGCAATTAGCAGGAGAAGCAGCTATTGATTTACCACCAGATTATTTTGATATTACTAAAGCAGAATATAAAAAAAGAAGAGACTTAATTGTAAAAAGATTGAATGCAATGGAAGATGTTTATTGCCCTAATCCTGGTGGTGCATTTTATGCTATGGCTAAATTACCTATTGATGATAGTGATGCTTTTTGTCAATGGTTGTTAGAAAGTTTTGAATACAATAATCAAACTGTTATGCTTGCACCTGCTACAGGTTTTTATGGTACAAAAGGTTTAGGTTTACAAGAAGTGAGATTGGCTTATGTATTAAATACTGATGATATTAATAAAGCAATGGATTGCTTAGAACAAGCTTTGAAAATATATCCTAACAGAAAAGTGTAAACTATTTTTAGTATAAGAGATAAGAAAATTTATTGCTCAATCTGCTCCGTAATTTCTTGTAGTTGATTTGGCTTAAACCAGTTGATAGTGTTGTCTTTTTTAAACCAAGTTATTTGCCTTTTGGCATAATTTCTTGTATTCTGTTTTATTAACTCTATAGCTTCTTCTAAACTTTTTTGATGGTGTAGGTAATCAAAAATTTCTTTATAACCTACGGTTTGTAAAGCATTCATTTTCTCAAACGGGAGTAATTGTTTTACTTCATCAACTAATCCATTTTTTATCATATCATCTACACGTTGGTTAATGCGTTGGTACAATTCATTTCTTTCCATTGTTAAACCAATTTTTAAAATATTAAATGGATGTTGAATTGTATTTTTTCTTTTAAATTCTTCTATTGATTTTCCTGTAAATGTTACCACTTCTAAGGCTCTCATTAATCGTTGTGGATTTTGCTGCTCTGCTTTTTCCCAAAAAATATAGTCTTTAGTTTTTACTGCTTGTTGCAACCATCTCAAACCTTTTGTGTTGTAATTAAAAATAATTGATTGCCTTATTTCATTTGGTATGTCAGGTATTTCATCTAAACCCTCACAAAAAGCTTTGATGTATAAACCAGTGCCACCAACTATTACAGCTTTATTGTTTGTTTTAAAAATATAGTTTACTTTTTCTAAAGCATAATTTTCAAAAACAGCAGCATTAACATTTTCATTAATTGAGTGAGAGTTTATGAAAAAATGTTCAACAGTTTTTAATTCAGTTGCTGAAGGTTTTGCAACACCAATATTTAACTCTTTAAAGCATTGTCTGCTATCGGCAGAAATAATTTTTGTATGAAAATGTTGAGCTAATTCAATGGCTAATGCAGTTTTTCCAATGGCTGTTGGACCACAAATTATAATTACTGTATTAGTGTGCAACACTTGTGTATGCTAAGTTTTATTGAATAGAAATATTTATTGGTTGAATGTAGGTTTAAAATTCTTCTTCGTTGTTATTATCAAATTCTTCTTCATTATTATCTGTTGTATCATCATCTCCTTCTTTACCAAAGCCTAAAGCATTTTCAGATAAATCGTATTTTTCTTCTATGTCGTTAAACTTATCACCTAAAATACTTTTAGTGCCATATTGTTGAGGTGCAATTCCTTCTTTTCTTGTAATAATGGGGTAATCAAATTTGGGATTTTCTTCTTTACTTACATTAATTAACTCAACTAAAAATCCCCATTTTTTTTCTAAATCATATTCATAAATAAATTTTTGATTGGTAATTCTTATTTCATTTCCAATAGGTGTTTCATGCATAAATAAGGGCGGTGCAGCATAATTTTTATCATACTTTTCAAAAGTAATTTCTCTGCCACGTTGCCAATTATCGTTGCTTCTATAAAAAGTTGCAGCATGTTTATTATCAAATTCATAAGCTTTTAAAATGCAGTTGTGCAAATGATCAAAAGTTTGAGAATGCTTGATGGCGATATCTCTATAAATGCTATCATCTTCTTCTAAAAATACTCTGAATTTTAAAATTGCCATGCTAAAATTTTAGTTATGTTTTATTTAATAATTTTATGTTGTAGAACGAAAATACAAATTATGCTATAGGATACAAATTAAGTTGTTGAGCTTTTTGCAACATTAAATGATATGCAGCCTCAAAATTATTTTCTATTTCGCCATCTAAAATGGCTTCACGAATGGCATCTTTAATTAGCCCAACTTCTCGAGATGGTTTAATGCCGAATGTTTGCATAATCAATTCACCAGTTATGGGAGGTTGCCAATTACGTAAATGATCTTTTGCTTCTACCTCTTTCATGCGTTCTTCTACAAGAGCAAAGTTTAAAATATAACGTTCAACTTTTTTTTTGTTTTTGCTGGTTATATCTGCTTTACACAATAACATTAAAGCTTCAATATCTTCACCTGCATCAAATAACAAACGTCTTATGGCACTATCTGTAATATTTTCTTTTGTTAGTGAAATGGGGCGTAAATGCAATAACACTAATTTTTGAACAAAACGCATTTTTTCGTTTAAAGGCAATTTTAATTTTGCAAAAATTTTAGGAACCATTTTTGCACCAACAAATTCATGTGCATGAAAAGTCCAACCAAAATTTTCTTCAAAACGTTTAGTTGCTGGTTTGCCAATATCGTGCAATAGTGCAGCCCATCTTAACCATAAATCATTTGAAGTTGCAGCAATATTATCTAAAACTTGCAGGGTATGGTAGAAGTTGTCTTTATGCCCAATATTATCTACATATTCAGCTCCATGCAAAGCCATCATTTGAGGAAAAATAATTTGCAATAAACCTGTTTTGCTCAACATATCCCAACCTACTGAAGGTTTATCACAAAGCATTATTTTATTTAATTCATCTGTAATTCTTTCTTGCGAAACGATTTTAATTCTCTCAGCATTTTTAGCAATAGCTTCGTAGGTTTCTGGAGTAATTTTAAAATTTAATTGTGTAGCAAAACGTATAGCTCTTAACATTCTTAAAGGATCGTCACTAAAAGTTTGAGAAGGCTCTAAAGGGGTTTGTAATATGCCCTGTTTTATATGTTCTAAGCCATTAAAAGGGTCGAGCAATTTACCAAAATCTTCCTTATTTAAACTTATGGCTAGAGCATTTATAGTAAAATCTCTTCTGTTTTGATCATCTTGTAAAGTGCCTGGTTGCACAAAAGGTTTTCTACTGTTTGGGGTATAACTTTCTATTCTTGCACCTACAAATTCTATTTCAAAAAAATTAGTATTTTTTTCTTCAGAGTTTAAAGTAGGTAATTCAATTTTTATTTGTGCTGTTCCAAAGTTTTTAAAGTAGGCTACATAAGGTTTTGGATGAAAAAGATTGGCTGTTGCATGAGCTAATTTTATACCATCGTTAATACATACAATATCTGCATCTTTTGTAGGTCTGCCTAAAATTTTATCACGAACAAATCCGCCAATTAAATAACTTTTGGTGTTTAATTGTTGGGTTGCTTCTGCAATTTTTTTTAAGATAAATATTTCCTGCTCTGTACATTGTATATCCATACAAAGCAAAGATATGTGTGAAAAAGTAAGTAATGCTTCTACACACTATTTGAAAAGAAAAATGTAAAGCAAATAATAATGCTTGAATGATTGTTATTCAAAAATATCATTTACATAAAATTCAGCATCAAAATAAGGATGTTGTGTTTTTAATCCATTATTAACAGGCATAAGCTGCAAATGTTTTTTACTTTGTTCGTTTATTACATTTTTAATAGTATTGCTTAAATGTACTTGTGCCATTATAGCTAAAAACTTTTGCACTTTCTCTGATGGAATATTTAAAATAAATTGTGTCATAGCTTAATTTTTTTATTAATTAAAATGAATTGATTAATAGACTGCACATTGTATGCTATAACACAAATTACTTCGTTAATATTTTACTAAAAAAGTATAGTTAAGGAATGTCATTTAAGCATTTACAGGAACGCTGTGAACAGCATCTGCAATGTCTTTTATAAGAAAAGGGTCTTTTTCAATAGCATTGCCAACCACAATAACATCTGCACCAGCTTTACAGTTTCTATATGCTTTTTCTGGATTTATAATGCCACCTCCAATAATAATAGGAGCGGCTACATTTTGGGCAACTTTTTCAATCATTTCTTCTGTTATAGGACGTTTAGCACCACTTCCTGCATCCATATAAATTAGTTTCATTCCAAGCATTTCTCCTGCCATTGCAGTACACATAGCAATATCATTTTTATCTGATGGAATGGGCGTAGCATTTGAAATGTAAGAAACTGTTGTAGGTGCACCACCATCAATAACCATATAACCTGTAGGAATAATTTCTAAGCCACTGTTTTTTACAAAAGGAGCACTCAAAACATGTTGCCCTATTAATAATTCAGGATTACGACCAGATATTAATGAAAGATATAAAATTGCATCCGCATACTTACTTACTTGAGAGGGAGAACCAGGAAAAAGTATAACAGGAATATTACTGTATTTTTTTAATTGCTTAATACAATCATCTAAATAATTGGAAATAACCAATGAACCTCCAACAAAAAAATAATCAACTTTTGCTTCAATAGATAATGTAATTAACGAATCTATTTTATTAGAGTTAATACCATCAGGATCTATTAAAACAGTAAAACATTTTTTACCTTGTTGTTTATTTTTTAAAAATGTATTGTATAAATCCTGCTTCATGCAATTAGTTATAATATGGTTATGCAAAAATGCAAAAAAGAATGGCATATTCCAAGTTTGGCTAAAATATTACTTTTTTCACTAAGAGCATAATTAAATTTTAGAAAATGCTGTTGTTTTTATGTTCATTTTATTTTTCTTATTCTTGCAAAAAATCAAATACTATGATTCGTATTTTAATGCTTGTACTTTCTTTTGTTATTGCATTTGCTGCCCAAGCACAAAAACCAAAAGAAAAAACTTTGTTATGGAAAATAGAAGGAAAAAATATAAATGCACCATCATTTCTATTTGGCACTTACCACATGCTTTGTCCTGAAGATTTTAATATTCCTGATACAGTAAAAACTTTAATAACCAATAGTAAACAAATATTTTTTGAAATTGATTTAGATGACCCACAATTAACTGCAAAAATGATGAAAGGAATTAAAATGAAAGAGGGCAAAAAACTGAAAGATTTTTTTTCTGAAAGTGATTATGATTCTATTGCTGGTTTGTTTAAAAAAATAACAGGCATGTCAATCAATGCGTTTGAAACGTATAAGCCATTTTTATTAGTGTCTATGCTATACCCTAAAATGATGAATTGTGCAACCATTGCCTTTGAAAAAGAGTTAGAAAAAATTGCCAAAAACAATCATTTAGAAGTTAAAGGCCTTGAAACAATAGAAGACCAGTTGAATGTGTTTGATAAAATACCTTACAATGTTCAAGCGGAGGCTGTTAAAAAAACTTTGTTTGGATTAGAAGAAGGTAAAGAGCAAATGAAAAAAATGGTAGAGATGTATAAATCTAAAGATATTAGAGCCATGCAAGCTTCTATAAATTCAGATACAGATTTAGGAAATTACGATAAAGTTTTATTAAGCAACAGAAATAAAAATTGGATAGCTGTTATTGAAAAAGAAATTACAGCAACGCCTACTTTTATTGCAGTAGGAGCAGGGCATTTAGCAGGCAAAAAAGGAGTAATTTATTTGCTTAGAAAAAATGGATATAAGGTTACACCAGTTATGTACTAATATTTATTCTGTTGTTAAATGCACTTTGGTCATACTTACAAAATGGTTTTGTAATTGGTGTAAGTAATGCACATCAGGATGATGCCTTCTGTCTTCTCTATACCACATTTCAATTTCAGAAAAATTATTTTTAGAAGGTGTAACTAATCTAAATGCATCTTTCATGTATTTAATACTGCCATCTTCATTTTCATGTTTGGTAAAATTAAATTGCAATAAAATTTCATCGCTTAATGGTATAGGGTATAAATGCTCTAACTCGTACCACAAAGCTTGTATTTTAGTTGTTACTTCTACCTGCTTTTCATCATGGTTTAAGTCTGTTATTTCGCCTTCCATTTTAATTCCTTCAAATTCCGCTACTACAATATTTCCAATATTTAGTTCACTGAATTTTATCATAAAAAAAGTTTTAGAGTGAGAAGGTAGAGCTATTTTTTTTACTAACAAAAAATAATAGGCGTACAAAAAAATAATTATTTAATCAAGTACCAACCATCATCTTATTTATTTTATTAGAGTTTAAAAAGGTAATAGAGAAATATTTTGATAATAGTTTAGATAAACGAACTCTGGAGCTATATAAACTTAGATGCTTTATGCTCAAAAGGCGACATAAAATATGAACCTTTTCAAAATAAAAGCTCTGAAAATCAAAAAAAAATATTTTTGTTGAATATGAAAGGGTGCGTATATTTGAGAGTTG
>JAIXLB010000076.1 GCA_026931905.1 Chitinophagales bacterium | reverse complement strand
CCTTTAAAATACTTTTTTAAAGTTGATAGAAAGTGTATTTTTGAGTTATAAAATATAAAATTTGTTTTTATTGAAGCAATAATTACCAATAATAATTGCTTCCTTTTTTTGGAATGGTTTTTCAAAATTATTTTCTGAAAGAGTGTACGAATAAATACATTTCTATCAAAACCGCCTACTTTATCAATATTCCATTTGTTTACATTCCATGTAATTTTCCAAAGTATAGAATTGGAAGTTTTATGTGGATTTGAAAGATAGGTTGCTAATAAATTAGCTTCGTTTGGTTTTAGGTAAGCGTTTTTTACAATAACAGCTTCAATTTCTTTTTTATATGCTTCCTTATCTTTTGATAAATCTGGGCCTAAGCCAGAAATAAAAAATATAGCGTACTGCATCTTGTTACCCAAACTTAGCAGTTGTGCATTAAATGTTGGATTCTTGCCTGTTTTTCTTAATAAACTTATTGGTTGTGGTAGAGGAAAAGTATTTATTCCATTATTTTTTAAGCATTCTCCAAAAAATATTTCTGGAATAAAAAAGTGGTGTCTAAATGAATTGAATCTTTCTGTGAAGATGTCAAAATCGTTAAGCAAACAAATAGATTTTTCAGCCATTTTTCTATTAGCAATAATAAAAGTATCTGCAAAACCGCCTAACATAAACCAAGTATCAGAATATGGTAAGCATACCATATTTTCGTTGAGGCATTTTGTTAGTAAATCGATTGTAATTTTTTGAGAAAGTAAAATATCAAACCTTGTTCTTATAACTATATCGTATTCAAAATTATTGATTTCTTCAAATTGTTTCATTACTTCAAAACCCTTTTGCCATCCATAAAACATACTGTAAATACCTGGCATATTAATTCTACTTGGAACATTATGTTTTAGTTGAAAATCTTTATTAGCCTCTATGAGTATTTTTTGAGGATTATACATTTGTTGTAAATCTTCGTAAGATGTTTTTTCTGGTTCTGCAATTAAATTATTATTCCACCAAGTTGGCGTATTGGCATCTTGTGTTTCCCATGTATGAATAAAAATTTCTGGTTGTAAAGGGTTAATAATATTTTCAACTAAACTACTATATGCAGTTTTATAGCTTCTAAGATTTCCAGTAAGTATCAATGCAATTTTCATTAATCTCTTATTATTAGTTAATATTTTTAAATTTATTTATCAATGTAGTATATTCTTCTGAGTTCCTAAAAATTCTACTTCATTATTATTAATTAGATGATAATGAATTTTATATCCATTTTTTATTAGGAAATTATACAAAGGAGCAACATAAAATTCGTTATTTACTCTTATGTTATTATTTTTATTATGCAAATAGGTTTCTTCGAAAAATGAAATTTCTTTAAAATAATAAAGCCCTGTACTACATAAATCAGAAACTCGTTGCTTCTCAGTTGTTCTTTTTACAATAGTAGAATTATCATCTATTGCTTCTGCAAATGACCAATGCTCTCCTTTTCCATTAAAAACTTCTAAATAACCATCACATAATTTAGTTATTTCAGGTAATTGAAAGTTGGGTCTGTAAGTATCAATATTAAAAATCAGTAATTCTTCTTTCTTATTTACTATTTCATTTACAGCCCAAAAAACAGTTTCTGCCTGCCCGTCTGTTTCGTGGTTTAATACTTTTATGCTTGCATTAGAAATACCAAGTTGTTTAATTTTAGATTGAACAAAAGATAATGTATCAAAAACATCTCTGATAACAAAAATAAAATTTGCATTGTTGAAATAATTTTTAAAACTTCCAATTGTAAACTCAAACATGGATTTACCATCAATTGGCAACATATATTTAGGCTGCTTATAACCTGCATTAAAAAAACGGTTACTTAAACCAGCCATTGGAATTACTATATACATTATTTAAACATTTTTTTGTAAATTAGATATAATCTTAAAGCGTTTGATAATAGTGCTAATTGTTTCTTTTTATTTTCATAATGTAATGGCAACATTGATAAAAACAAATGTATCATTATTGCATAATTTTCAGAGGATGTAATAGAATATTGTCCTACCTGTATATCTGAATACTTTTGCTGTATAGTTTTATGAATGTTGCTGGTATGAAGTTGAAAGTTGATTTTATTTTCTTGATTATATTCTAAAGAATAATAACCTGCAATAATATGATCATAACAACCAATAATTGAATGAGAAAGTTTAGCAATATCGTATCTTGTATCTCCATAAATACTAAATTCATTAGAAGTTGTTAGCCCTCTTGGATCTATTAGTTTAATATCAATACTTTTAAAGTCAAATAAGATATTACTGAAACAAAAATCGCCATGCAAAAGTCCAATATTTTTTTCAGTAGCAGTAGAAATGCTATTAGATGTTTCTTGAGCAATAGCAATTAAAGAGGGTACTTCTGTTTCATTAAATAGCCAATTGCTATTAATATCTATACCTGTTTGCTCTTTAAATTTATGGAGTCTTTCAGTGGTTTTTCCAAGATATAAATCTATAGAATTATGTAGTAAATCTAAATTGTTATTTGGCTTTATACTAGCTGCTTTTTCCAAAAAAAGAGTTAGTTTGTTTAAAATAATATCCCAAACAAATTCGGGTTGAGTACCAAAAATAAAAAGTTCGTTCAATGAACTTAAAAAAAGATATTCGAGTTTATACGAAATTTGTGAATTATTATTTGTGTTTCTACCTAAATAAACTGGAGTATATACTTTGACTTCGTTTGGTAATTGTTCAAACCAAAATGCTTCTGCTTCAATTTTCTGGTGGTTATCGCCGGTCTTTGTTAATACTCGTTCTTCTATAGTTATTGAGTTAAAAGCTCTTTCTGTTGTAAGTTTAGATTTTGAGCGATAGTAACTATTAATATGTCCTAAATCAAACCAATTGTTGCAAATTTCTTCCTTTACATTACATTGGCTTTTATAATGTTTTATTGATTGGATAAAGTCAAAATCGCAAGCATAAAGTGAATCAATTAATTGATATATATTTTCAAAAGAAAAATAGCCAGAGTAAGTAAGATTGGTAACTTCATTATTGTTAATACTAGCCCATTCATAATTGTATTCTGGTTTTCCTAACGCATAAAAATTATTAAATAATGGTAAATTAGCAATTAAAGTATCTCCATATAAAATTCTTATAGGTTCATCTCTTTCTTTAATTTTATTTAGGCTATAAAAGATAGATAAACCTATTGACAAATTATCTGGTACTTGAATAATCTTAACATTGTTTTCTATTAATAACTTCTCATCTGCAATATTAATATTAAACGATTTAGGAAGAGAGATATATACCTGTTCTTCAAAATGTAAGCTTTCTTTTTGCAACACGAAAAGTCTTTTATTTCTAACTGGTAAAAATGAAGGAGGTATTAAACCAAATTCAGACTTTAAAGAAGGCTCTACATAAGCTCCTGAGCTAATTAAAACCATGTATATTTTTATTTATTTGCTTTAATTAATTTGGAAATTTCATCGTAACTCATTTTTTTAAATTCGTCTGGTCTAATAGATTTATCATCTATATAAAACCCTTCAAATCCACACCATGGTTTTCCTGTTATTATTTCATCATAAGGTACATGGTGCTTATTTAACCATTCTATTATTATTGGTAATGTATTTGCATTAATTTTTCCAATACTTCCATTAAAGGTTCTCATGTTTCTACTTGTATGTATTATAATTTCAAAGCCATTTTGTTTGTACTCTTTTAGCTTACTTATAAGAGTTTCATCTGGTTTAGAATTTTTGTAATCTCCTTTTGTAGTATAACTAATTGTATCATCAAGGTCAACAACTATTTTTTTCATTTTTTGTATATTTTTTTAGTAAAATTAATTTCAATACTAGTATAAAGCAAATCAAATATTCAGCGATTCTTAGTTAATCACAAGTGTTGAAATTAAATAGTTTATTCAGTTTCTCAAATGTAGAAAGGTTTGAGTTCAAAACAGGAACGGTAAGGTTAGATATCCTTGCTAACTGTTGACTTCCTACAATATAAACTGTGCCTCCATCAAAAGTAAAGTCGCTATAATCATTTGAATTAGCAGGTTTTTGGAACGAATATACAAGTGTATATTCACCATTATAAGGGTTTATTTTATAAAATGCAAAAGTGTTGTCTTCTTCTAAACCAAGCCCCCAAAGCATATTATCGTACCCCATTTTAATTGAAAGTAAATTGCTCTTAATATCTATAATTTTATAAATTTCATCACTTATTTCGCTTAAAAAATACAATAAGCTATGACCATGCACTTCACTATTTCTCCAACCCACCAATTGATTATAAACTCCTCTTGTTAGTTTACCTGTATTACCAGAAAATAACGAAGGGAATAGTTTTTTTATTGTGTTGGTTTCATAGTTGTATTTATATATAAATACTTCATTATTATCATCCTTAGAAATACAATAAAATCTATTATTGTACCCTAATACTCCACCAGTTATAAATGTGTAATTCAATAAAGGATCTGTACAATATTTTTTATAACCCGAAGTGCTAAAAATACCAATTGAGCTACCTTTCCCTTTTCTAGTTCCATCTGAATCAATAGGCCCGCAAAATATCCCTAAGGTATCATTTATAAATCCAATACTTTGTATAATAGCTAATCATACTTATATCTTTAAAAAAAAATTATTCACATTGCTGTATATACATTTCTTTTTTATCATTTCTTAGCTTCCGATATTCGCAGCAATAACACTTATTTGTATGGCTACTGTTTCTTTTGATAATACAGAATACGCTTTTGCATATAAATCGGATAAAGATTTAAAAAAAGCTAAGTTTCTTTTTAGCACCATGAGCTATCCTTTTTTTGTACCACTTGGCACAAGAATAACTCCATTATTAATAAAAGGAAAGTTTCCTTTTATTAATAAAGCGGTACGCAATACCATTTTTAAACAATTTGTTGGTGGCGAAAGTTTGGAAGACACAAAGCCACTTGCTAATTTATTAAAAGAATATGGGGTACAAATTATTTTGGATTATGCCGTAGAAGGCAAACAAGGAGAAAACATTTTTGACAACAATACCGATGAATTTATTCGTGTTATAAATTATGCTGCTACACAAACCAATATTCCTTTTATAAGTGTAAAAATTACTGGAATTGCCAGGTTTGACTTATTAGCAACATTAGATGAAGCTCCAAGATTAAGAAGTGGTATTCATGATCATGAAGCAGAAACTTCTGAATGGAATAAAGTAAAAGATAGATTGTATGCTATTTGTGCAACTGCAGCAGAAAAAAATATTGGCGTACTTATAGATGCCGAAGAAAGCTGGATTCAAGACCCTGTTGATAGAGTAACTATTGAAATGATGGCTGAATTTAATAAAGAAAAACCTATAGTTTATAATACCATACAATTATATCGCCACGATAGGTTAGAGTTTTTAAAACTCTCACATAAAATTGCTCAACAACAACAATTTATTTTAGGAATAAAATTAGTTCGTGGTGCTTATATGGAAAAAGAACGTGCAAGAGCCAATAACCATAACTACCCATGCCCTATTCAAAAAAATAAAGAAGCAACTGATAATGATTTTAATGCAGCCGTAACTTATTGTATTGATAACATTGCAACTATTAGTACCATTGTTGCTTCGCATAATGAGGCAAGCAATATGCTTGCTTATGATTTATTAATTCAAAAAAATATTTCTCTTAATCATAAGCATATTCATTTTTCTCAGTTGTATGGCATGAGTGATAATATAACTTTTAATCTTGCTCAAGCAGGTTGTAATGTAAGTAAGTACTTGCCTTTTGGTCCTATAAAAGATGTTATACCTTATTTAATGCGTAGGGCACAAGAAAACTCTTCAGTAATTGGGCAAACCAACAGAGAATTAGTACTTATAAAACGTGAACTAAAAAGAAGAAAAAGTGAGTAGTAAAAACTTTGTTACACCATTGTAGCTTTTTGCAATTTAGAGGCAAGCCAACTATCTTTTACAGGAATAATCCAGTTGTTTAAAAGTCCTGCTTTATTGGTAATGGTGTTATTGAAATACAAAGTTTCGCCAGTTACAAATCCATTGCTTAAAGCATAATCTAATTGAGGTAAAGGCAATAACTCTATTTTGTTTTTTATAACAAAAGCAAGGCTTTGTCTATCAAATAAATTTACATTAAACAGTTGTTCAATTTGCTTTACAATATCAATAGAAGAGCTTGTGCTACAACCACTCACTTCAATATTATCATTAGCCATAAACACAATAAACTGTCCAAAAAATAAATTTGCAAAACCTGTTACTTTAGCACCATGACTACGCCAATGTTCTACAAAATCCTGTAAAATTGATTCTATTTGTAAGGCTTCAGTAATACCAAAAATTCTATTACTTTGATACACCCAAACTTTTGATGTATTTGAAAAATTATTGGGAATTAAATGTTGAAATGCTGTATCCATAAGCTTCATTTTTGAATTATTCTTTAAAGCAATTATTGTTTTTCTTTATCATCATCATTTTTATAAGTAACATAAAAATATGCACCTACTAATGCTGCTGCTATTTTGAAAAATAAATTTTTCATCGCAAATGTTTCTTTAAAATCCAGTTCTTTAAATATTTTATCGTAAGCGATATCTATTACCAATAATATGGGCAATAAAATAATACTTGTAATAATAAATTTTTTAAAGTTGAAATTTTTCATTTGTATAAAAATGATTTATTTTTCTTGAATTTCATTTACAATAAACTCTGCAATATCCAATACTTGCACTTTATCTTCTTTTTCTTTTAGTTTTACGCCATCAGTCATCATAGTATTGCAAAAAGGGCAAGCCGATGCAATAAATTTTGCATTAGTTTCTAAAGCTTCTTCAGTACGTTCTACATTAATTCTTTTCGTACCTGCTTCTTCTTCTTTAAACATTTGTGCACCACCTGCACCACAACACAATCCTTTTGATTTATGGTGTTTCATTTCTACCAACTCAACCTGTAAAGCTTCTAAAATTTTTCTGGGTGCTTCGTAAATATTGTTTGCTCTGCCTAAATAACAGCTATCGTGGTAAGTAATTTTTTTATCTTTAAAACTGTTGTCAGGCTTTAATTTTATTTTTCCTTCATCTATTAATTGTTGTAATAAAGTAGTATGATGAATTACTTCAAAACTTCCACCAAGAGCAGGATATTCATTGAAAAAAATATTAAAGCAATGAGGGCAAGTGGTAACAATTTTTTTAATGCCATAGCCATTCAAAGTTTGAATGTTTTGGTATGCCATCATTTGAAATAAAAATTCATTGCCTGCACGTCTTGCAGGGTCGCCAGTACATGCTTCTTCTTTTCCAAGAATGGCAAATTTTATACCTACTTTATCTAAAATGGTTGCAAAAGCTTTTGTTATTTTTTGAGCACGTTGATCAAAACTTCCAGCACAGCCAACCCAAAATAAAATTTCAGGAGTTTCGCCATTAGCCATCAATTCTGCCATTGTATTTACTTTCATAAAATGGAAATTATGATTGCGAAAATAAGGTAAAATAACTAAGGGCTTATCTTTGCCAACTTATGAATAAAAAAGTACGTGTACGATTTGCTCCAAGCCCTACAGGAGGCTTACATTTAGGTGGTGTAAGAACTGCTTTGTTTAATTATTTATTTGCTAAAAAAAACAATGGAAGTTTTATTATTCGTATTGAAGATACAGATCAAACCCGTTTTGTAGCAGGTGCAGAACAATACATTTATGATACACTTAATTGGTGTGGTTTAACACCAGACGAAAGCCCTTTATTAGGTGGCAATTTTGCTCCTTACAAACAAAGTGAACGCAAGGCATTGTATAAACAATATGCAGAGCAATTAATTGCAAAAGGCGTGGCTTATTATGCTTTTGATACTGCACAGGAATTAGAAGAAAAACGAGCTGCTGTAGCCAATTTTCAATACAATTTTCAAAGTAGAATGAGCATGAAAAACTCTTTGACTTTGAGCAAAGAAGAAACAGAAAAATTATTGAAAAATAATACACCTTATGTTATTAGAATTTTAATGCCAGCTAATGAAACCATTAGTTTTACTGATATGATAAGAGGCGAAGTACATTTTAATTCTTCCTTAATTGATGATAAAATTTTATTGAAAAATGATGCAATGCCAACCTATCATTTGGCAGTAATTGTAGATGATTATTTAATGCAAATAAGCCATGTATTTAGAGGAGAAGAATGGTTGCCCAGCTCCCCTATTCATATTTTACTTTGGAAGTATTTATTTGGGTTAGAAAATATGCCTCAGTGGGCTCATTTACCTTTAATTCTAAAACCTGATGGCAATGGAAAGTTAAGTAAAAGAGATGGCGAAAGGCTTGGTTTTCCTGTGTTTGCAATGGATTGGCACGACCCAAAAACATATGAAAAAACAATAGGGTTTAAAGAACGTGGTTTTTTACCTCAGGCTTTTGTAAATATGTTGGCAATGCTTGGTTGGAATGATGGTTCAGCAAAAGAAATTTTTACCTTACAAGAATTGATAGAACAGTTTTCTTTAGAAAGAGTTCATAAAGCAGGAGCAAAATTTGATTATGAAAAAGCCAAATGGTTTAATCATGAATGGATTAAAAAAATGACTACTGAAGAATTAAAAAAGCCTGTAAAAAATATATTACTCAACATAACTAATAATTTTAGTGATGAGTATTTAACCAAAGTAATTGAATTAGTAAAAGACCGTTGTACTTTACTTGCAGATTTTAATCAACAAGCTTCTTTCTTTTTTAAATCTCCTGAAACTATTGATATTGCTGCTATTCAAGCAAAATGGGATGAAAAGAAAAAAATATTTTTCGAAGATTGCTTACAACAATTTGAAGCAGAAAAAAACTGGACGGCTGAGGAATTAGAAAAAATATTTAAAGCATTAGCCACTACACATCAAATAAAAATTGGCGAACTTATGTTGCCTTTTAGAATAATGTTAGTGGGCGAAAAATTTGGTCCTGCTGTTTTTGAAATTGCTGCTCTTATAGGAAAAGAAACTACTGTTAAAAGAATGGAGCATGTTTTAGAATTAATGAAAAAATAATTTTTCAGGAGCAAAAATATTTTATCAATTATAGTGGCAAATAAACAATAAACTCTGCACCCTCATTGGGTTTGCTCTTTACTAAAATATTGCCTCCTAATGTATGTAATTGCATTTTTACCATGTATAAGCCTAAACCTTTACCATCTACATGGCTATGAAATCTTTTGTACATACCGAATAATTGATTTTTATATTTGGATAAATCCAAGCCTATACCATTGTCTTTGAAATGAATTTGAACCTTATTGTTTTTAATTTCTGACCATATAAATATTTCTGGAATAGTATTTTCTTTTGAATATTTTAAAGCATTTACTATTAAATTTTGAAATACACTTACAATAAAACTCTTAAATGAACTATAGTTTTTGATGGCAGAAAAATCTATTTTTATAATTGCTTTTTTATCCTCAATTGTTTTGGCAATACTTTTTAAAATAGTAGAAACAATTTCTTCAAAACATAACTCTTCTTTTACTTCAGCATTTAAAAATCGTATTTGTAAAATTTTAGAAACATCTTGAACCACATCATCTAATGCCTTAGCAGATACGCCTATTGCATTTATAATTTCTATTTCTTGTTCTTTAGTAAGCTTATTGTTTTTAAATATTTCATTTAAGCCCAAAATATTTGCTAATGGGGCTCTAACATTATGTGAAACGATGTACGAAAAATGTTCTAATTCTCTATTTCTTCTAACTAATTCATTCGAAATTTTAATACTTTCAATTTCTTTTTTCTTTTTTTCTGTTATGTCATTCACTGCCAAACATAAACCAATAACATTTTTTAATTTATCTAAAATTGGGTTTACTTGAATATTAAAATACTTATCTTCATCTTCATCGTTTTCGTGATACATTTCGTATTCTATGGATTCTTTGGTTTGTAATACTTTTTCAAACGCCGTTCTTTTTACCTCTCTTCTTTCGTAGGAAATATCGTTTAAAATATTATCACCAACTTTAAAAATGATATTCATATTATTTCCATAATTATCTTGAAGAATTTTATTGCAGGAAACAATATTGTAATTTAAGTCTAACAAAGCATAACCAATGGAAGTATGATTGAAAATCGTTTCTAAGTTTGCAGCAGTTGTATGTAATTCTTCCGTCATTAAAAATCGTTCATAAAAATCGCCTATTATTTTTATAACCGTTTTTATCATTTTATTTTCTTCTGGAAGAAACAGTTCTGTTGCATATTTATCTTTTATTTCATCGTTTAATATATATCCTAATTCTATAAACCCCAAAAGGTTATTTTGCGAAAACAACATTTCCTCTCTATGCTTACTTATAAAATTTGTTTCATCAAATTTGGGATAACCATAAGTTTTATTATTGAAAAAAATTTTTGCTTTACAATGTTCCGAAAACTGCATTCCTGTAGGAATTAACTGAGCCACCTTTGATACATTTTCTTCAAATGCCAATGGGTTTTCTTGAAAAATTTGACTTACACTATAAAACACTTGTAGTTCTTTATTTCTTTCATTAAGTGAATACGATTTTTTTTCAAGTGCTTCTCTTATTTCAAAGGTTTTTAAACGTAAATTTATATTTTGTACGATTCTTTTAAGTGTAGAAACTTCATTCTCATCAAACGCCTTTTCATTTCTTGAATAAATATTTAAAATACCATTTTTATTTTCTTCAAGCTCTACTAATAGTGCAATAGAAGAGGAAATATTAAATTCCTTTGATGCTTTGTGCCAAGGTCTTTCTTCTGATAATTCTTGAAGATTATTAGACACAAATACTTTCTTTTCTATAAGCATTTTGAAAGTGGTATCTAATGCTGTATATGTTGAACTATCATTGTTTATTTTAAGTTTTTCTAAGTATTCTATTAATCCAAACTTAGCCAAAATTTGCAACGAATTTATCTCGTTAATATTGGGCATTTCAGTAATTATAGCTAATGCGTAACCTCCTTCTTTTACTAAAAATTCGCAAATTGCCTGAAGTAAATTTTGTTGATTAAAGTTAGTAAAAAGTACATCAGTGGCATTGTTGAGTAAGTTTAATTCACGATTGGTTTTTTCCAAAACAATTTTGGCTTCTTGTTCTTTTGTTATATCAATAGCTGTTCCATACACTACCACTTTTTCATTTTCTTCAATTAAATTAGTAGAACTAAGTTGCAACCATTTTACTTCGTTGTTTCTGTTAATTATTTTTACATTGTAAGAATAGGGTAGATTTTTGGGTAAAGTTTCATTAGCTATTTCCAATAATCCTACTTGGTGTTCTTCTACAATTGTATCAAACAATAAATTGTAGTTGTTCTTAATTTCATTACTTGTTATTCCTGTAATTTGATAAATATTGTCAGTAATATATAAGAACTTCTTGCTCCAATCTGCATTAATTTGCATTTTGTAAAAAACCAAATCTTTTTGATTTTTCGTTAAGGTGTTGAGTAAAATACTTTCAAACTGTTGTATATCGCTTGAGTCCATACGCTGTTGTTTAAAGGATTAAAATCGAGAGGTATTTACAAAATGATAACTAAAGTTAATATCTTTTTTTATTTTTCACATTTTTTATTTTAGATGTTACACAAAAAAAAGGCTGCCTTACTGCAACCTTTTTTTAAGAAATTTTTGAATGAAAAAATTTTATTTTAAAATGCTTCTGCCAATAACAATTCTTTGTACTTCGCTGGTGCCTTCATAAATCTGTGTAATTTTTGCATCTCTCATCAAGCGTTCTACATGGTATTCTTTTACATAACCATAACCACCATGTATTTGAACAGCTTCTACTGTAACCCACATAGCAGTTTCGCTTGCAAAAACTTTAGCCATACTGCTACTTAAAGCATAATCCATTCCATTATCTTTTTCCCATGCTGCTTTTAAACATAATAAACGAGCAGCTTCAATACGTGTAGCCATATCTGCTAACTTAAATTGTATAGCTTGGTGTTTGGCAATTTCTTTACCAAATGCTTTGCGTTCTTGTGCATATTTTAAAGATAATTCATAAGCACCACTTGCAATACCTAATGCCTGAGAGGCAATACCAATTCTGCCTCCAGCTAAAGTTTTCATAGCAAATGTAAATCCAAAGCCATCTGCTCCTATTCTGTTTTCTTTGGGCACTTTTACATCAGTAAACATTATGGTATGTGTATCACTACCACGAATACCTAATTTATTTTCTTTGGCACCTACAGTTACTCCAGCCCATTTTTTTTCTACAATAAAACAGTTAATGCCTTTGCTGCCTTTGCTTACATCGGTATGTGCTATTACTAAATATACACTTGCACTGCTACCATTGGTAATCCAGTTTTTAGTACCATTTAGTAAATAATAATCTCCTTTATCTTCTGCTGTTGTACGTTGGCTTGTTGCATCACTACCTGCTTCTGGTTCACTTAATAAAAATGCTCCAATGTATAATTCTCCATCTTTTTTTCCTTGAGCTAAGGGAGTTAAATATTTTTGCTTTTGTTCTTCATTGCCATAAGCTTGCAAACCATAACAAACCAAGCTATTGTTTACACTCATACAAACACTAACACTGGCATCAATTTTACTTACTTCTTCCATAGCTAATACATAACTTATGGTATCCATTCCACTGCCTCCATATTCAGGGTTTACCATCATACCCATAAAGCCTAACTCTGCCAATTGCGTAATTTGTTCTTTAGGAAAACGTTGATGTTCATCTCTTTCAATTACACCAGGTAAACATTCGTTTACTGCAAAATCACGAGCTGCTTTTTGAATCATTAAATGTTCTTCGCTAAGTTGTAAGTGCATAGTAAAAATCAAATTTTTTGAGTGGCAAAATTAAGCCAACAAGGGTTCGCAGAAAAATAAAAATTAATAATATTTTACACATAAAAATATGCTGCAAATGCTATTGGGTATAAGAACAATATGAACTCTTGAAAAATATTTACTCAATAATCATTTAATTAAGATTATTTTGCTGCAATAGTTTTTAATAATGGGCATAGTAAGAAAACAGTCTATTGCATCTTCAATCTACATCTATCTTGGCTTTGCTGTTGGTGCTTTTAATGTTTTGTATTTATTTCCTACTTATTTAACGCCACAGGAGTTTGGCTTAACCAGGGTTTTAATTGATGTTTCTATTTTATTAGCTATGTTTTGTACTTTAGGTAGTTGCCCTGCGGTACTTAAGTTTTATCCTTTTTACAAATCGTATTTACCTGATAACAAAAATGATTTACCCTCTATTACTTTAACTGCTACTATTGTAGGTTGTATCATTTTTATTTTTGGAGCCGTTTATTTTAAAGATTTTGTGCTTAGAAAATTTGGCGAAAAATCGCCTTTGTTTAATGAATACTATTTTTTGCTTTACCCTTTAACTATTTCGTATGCTTTTTGGTATTTGTTTGAGGCTTCATCCTGGAGCATAAAAAAAACAGTATTACCCAATTTTTTAAAAGAAGTGGGGTTTAGAATCATTACTGCTATTCTGGTTGTTTTATATATTATCAAATTCATTTCTTTTAAGCAGTTTGCAATTTTATTTTCATTAATGTATGTAGTACCTGTTTCTATTTTATTGTATTCTTTAGCTAAAGAAAAATATGTAAACATTACATTTTCTATTAGCTCTGTTACCAAACGTTTATGGAAGCAAATGGCTTTATTTTGTTTTTTTGTTTTTTCAGGGCAAACATTGAATGTTATTGCACGAACTTCTGATACTATTATTTTAGCCAGCCAAAGTAAAAATGGTTTAGCCGATGCTGCTGTTTTTACTGTGGTTACTTATTTAGTTACTTTAATGGATGTGCCAATGAGAGGCATGACAGGCATTGCATCTTCTGTAATTGCTTATGCCTGGAAAGATAAAGATATTGCTAAGATTAAAGAGATTTACCAGAAAACTGCACTGAACTTAATTATTGTTGGATTGGGCATTTTTGGAGTACTTACCTTAAATATGTACAACCTTACACAACATTTTGGTACTGCTTATAGCACTTTACCTTCTTTATTATTAATATTGGGTATTGCCAAGCTGATAGATTTAGCAACAGGCATGAATGCTCAAATTTTATTATCATCAAAATATTGGAAAATTGATTTTATTACCAGTATGGTTTTTGTAATTCTCTCTGTTCCTTTAAATGTGTTTTTAATTAAACGTTATGGCTTAATTGGCTCTGCTTATGCCAACCTCATTGCTGTGTTTATTTACAATGTTACAAGGCTAATAGTAATTTGGAAATTATTTAAACTGCAACCGTACAATAATAAAAATTTATTTGCCATATTAATAGCAGTTGCTTGCTTTTTTATGGTTTACTTTATTCCATCTTTAAACAATATATATGCTGATGCTATTTTAAAAACCATAGTTTTTATGCCTTTATATATATTTTTGATTTAGAAACTAAAAATTTCAGAAGATTTTAACCAGTTGCTCCTTTCATTTATAGAAAAAATAAAAATTAGAACTAAAAAATAATAA
>JAIXLB010000050.1 GCA_026931905.1 Chitinophagales bacterium | reverse complement strand
AGTATTTGTTTAATGAACTGCTTGTGTATAGTTTTGAATGATTATAAAACTTTATTACAGTATTGAATTTATCTTTTTTTATAGCAAAACGATTGGCTTTTAACAAGCAACAATCTTTTTCAAGTTTTATTATAAAGCTATCTATTACTGCTACTGCTTTAAGTGTTGCAGCAATGATTTTAACATCATCGTTCGTAAATGGATTTCAAGAAACCATTGCTCAAAAAGTATTTAGTTTTTGGGGGCATATTAGGGTACAACATTTTGAAACAAGCAAAGCATTGATAAGCGAAGAAAACCCTATTCCTAAAAGTGCTGAAGTAGAAAATATTTTAAAGAAAAATGCTTTAGTAAAAAACGTACAATGCTTTGCTACCAAAAGTGGTGTTATAGAAAAACATAAAAACATAGAAGGAATTTTATTTAAAGGAATAGATAATAATTATGATAGCCTTTCGCTGAAACCCTTTATAAAACAAGGATCTTGGCTTAGTTTTAAGGATAGTTTATACAGCAGAGATATTATTATTTCTGCTACCACAGCCAATGAATTGAATGTAAAAGTTGACGATACAATTAATATATTTTTTGTTTCAGCAGATGAAGGAGCATCTGCATACAGACCTGTGAAAATTAAAGCAATATATAAAACAGGTATTGAAGAATATGACAAAATATTTGTTATTGGAGATATAAGATTATTGCAAAGATTAAGTAATTGGAATACTGATGAAATTGGAGGTTATGAAGTTATTTTAAAAGATTACAAACAAATGAATAAAGTAAATGCAACCATTGATTTACCTGTAATTTGGAATAGTAAAACCATCAAAGAAATTTATCCAAACATTTTTGACTGGCTGAATATTCAAGATTTAAACAGAGCGGTTTTGTTTGTAATTATGTCTGTGGTTGCTGTAATAAATTTAATTACATGTTTACTTATTTTAGTGCTTGAAAGAATAAAAATGATTGGCGTATTAAAAGCAACAGGAGCAACAAATAGTAGTATTCAAAAAATATTTTTGTATCATGCTACTATTATTGCAGTTACAGGGATTTTAATTGGCTTTATTGTAGGTGTAGGTTTATGTTTATTACAACAATATACAGGCTTTATAACCTTAGATGAAAGCAATTATTATGTAGCTGTTGCACCTGTAAAAATAATTTGGTGGCATGTTATAAGTATTTGTGTAGCTGTTGTTGTAATATGTTTTGTAGCATTAGCAATACCATCATTATTGGTAAGAAAAATTCAACCTGTAAAAGCTATTCAGTTTAGATAATTAACTTACTGTACTGCCATTATCAATTACAGAATCGGGGTTTACAAAATACAATTTTCCTGTTGTATCTTCTGCCATTAAAATCATTCCATTGCTTTCTATACCACGCATTTTACGAGGTGCAAGATTACATACCACTGTAACTTGTTTGCCAATTATTTCTTCTGGTTTGTAGTGCAATGCAATGCCTGAAACAATTGTTCTTTTCTCAAACCCTAAATCTACTTCAAGTTTCAAAAGTTTATCTGCTTTTTCAACTTTTTCAGCAGTAATAATAGTACCAATTCGTAAATCTATTTTTGCAAAATCATCAAATTGAATAATAGGTTTTAATGTTGTGTTTTTAGTTTCTACTTCTGTATTTGTATTTTTTGCTTCTTCCACTTTTTTACTTTTTTCATTTAGTTTTTGAATTTGAAATTCTATTTCTTCATCTTCTATTTTTCTAAATAATAATTGAGGTTCTCTTAGGCTATACCCTACTTTCAATAAATTAATTTTACCTGCATTTTTCCATTCCAACATTCTATCTACTACTTTCATCATTTGCAACATTTTTTGGGCAGTAAATGGTAAAAATGGGTTGATTAAAATTGCTAAATTGGCTGTAAGTTGTAAGCACAAATGAATACAGTTGTCAATTAATTTTTGATTATTAGAATTTTCAGTTAAGTTTTTTGCTAATATCCAAGGCTCTTTCTTTTGCATGTATTGATTGGCTTTTCTTGCTAAATCAATTACTTCAAATTGTGCTTCCCTAAACTTATAGACTTCTAATAAATGCTCCACTTTTTGTTTTGCATTGCCTATATCAACAATCAGTTGCTTGTCTATATCATCAATTAATTCATTATGAAAAGGAGGAACTTTTCCTGCACATAATTTGTGCATTAATACAAAAGTTCTGTTTACATAATTCCCTAAAATGCTTACCAACTCACTGTTATTAGCATCTTGAAAACCTTTCCAAGTAAACTCACTATCTTTTGATTCAGGTGCTATAGCAGTTAAATAATACCTCAAAACATCAGCAAAAGCATCTCCACCATTTTCTTTTTTAATCCAATCGTTAATGTATTCATCCATTTCAATGCTCCACCCTCTGCTTGTACTCATTTTATCACCTTCCAAATTCATAAACTCGTTGCTCACCACATTTTCAGGTAAAATATTGCTATGCAATTTTAGCATTACTGGAAAAATAATAGCATGAAAAACGATATTATCTTTCCCAATAAAATGCACCAGTTTAGTTTCTTTATCAAACCAATATGGCTGCCAATCTTTTTGATTATTTAAAGCCCATTGTTTTGTAGCACTTATATAACCAATAGGTGCATCAAACCACACATAAAGCACTTTTGAGTTTTCATTTTTCAAAGGAAGTTTTACGCCCCAATCTAAATCTCTTGTAACCGCTCTTGGCTGCAAACCTGCGTCAATCCAGCTTTTCACGCTGCCAACAACATTGGGTCGCCAATCATCTTTATGGTTATTCAAAACCCATTCTCTTAAAAAATCTTCATGTCTGTTTAAAGGTAAATACCAATGTTTAGTAATTTTTTTTACTGGAGGCTTGCCACTTAATGTAGATATAGGATTTATCAATTCTTCAGGGCTTAAGCTTTTACCACACTTTTCGCATTGGTCGCCAAAAGCATTTTCATATTTACAATTTGGACAAGTTCCTTTTATGAATCTATCTGCTAAAAATATTTTTGCTTCTTCATCAAAGTATTGTTCACTTTCTTTTATTTCTAAATCGCCGTTGTTATTTAAGTGTTCAAAAAAATCCTGTGCAGTTTTATGATGAATAGGTGCAGATGTTCTATGATAAATATCAAAACTAATTCCTAAATCAAAAAAATTCTGTTCAATAATTGGATGATATTTATCAATGATAGCTTGTGGTGTAGTGCCTTCTTTCATAGCTTGAATAGGAATAGCAGTACCATGTTCATCACTTCCACAAACAAAAAGTACATCACGTTTTTGAACTCTCAAATATCGTGTATAAATATCAGCAGGAATATAAGCACCTGCCAAATGACCAATGTGTTTTAAACCATTAGCATAGGGCAAAGCACTTGTAATTAAATATCTTTTAGGGTTATTCATATTATTTTTTTAATCGGAAAAGCAAAAAATATTTAAAGAAATTTTACTATTCTTTTTGCCTTTACGGTAAAACTTAAAGTTTACAAAAATAAGCATTCACTTTTCAAAACCATTTTCTATCGTGTACGATAATAGAAAAATGTTTTCATTATTTTTTTTATCAAAAAAAAGCTGCACCAAAAATCGGTGCAGCTTGTGAGAAAATTTGAAAAACTATTTCTTAATTCTTCGTAAACTTAAACACTGCACTTTCGCAACCATTGCTACAAATGGTTTTGATGATGTATGTGCCTTGTGTTAATCTGCTTACATCTATTTGTTTAATGTTATCGCCTGTATTTAATACCATGGTTTCTTGTTGTAATATTTTGCCTGTAATATCTGTAACTACCAAACTTACTCTTTCTTGTGCTGGTGCTACTATTTGTACATTTAAAATATTTCTTGCAGGGTTTGGATAAGCAGCAACAATGCTTACTTGCTTAACATTATCTCCCTTCAATAAAATGGTATTGGAATAATTGGCTTTGCCATCTCTGTCTATTTGTTTTAAACGATAGTAATTACTGCTTGCCAATGGTTTTGCATCTGTATAGTTATAGCTTAGCATTGCATTGCTGTTGCCATTGTTTGCTTTGCTTGCAATGAAATCTAATTTACTGAAGTTTTTATTATCGGCACTGCGTTGTAATTCAAAACCTGTGTTGTTTATTTCTGTAGCTGTTTGCCATGACAACAGGTTTACACTTCCTTCTTTTTTACCTGTAAATGATGTATAGGTTACTGGTAAAACTTTCTCAATTACGTTTATATCATCTACATATAAATAATATTGATTAGCAATAGAATAAACATGGAATCCTATATAATAAACTCCAGTTGTAGCAGGTGTAAAATCAACAGTATTAGTAGCAGCATTAGCTGTATTAATACTTGGGTGATCTGCTAAAAATTCAGTCATTGAAGCATTGGCTGCTGCGGTACCATAATATACGTTCATTTTTTCTATATAGAATGTGCTGTTATTTCCATATTTATACGATAAAGTATAAGTGGTTCCTCCAGTTAAATTCAATGGTACAGTATAGAACCAAGCATTGGCAGCATTTGAAGTATTGTATGTATATTGTAATACTCTTGAACTAAATCCATAATTACCAGGACTCACTGCTGTAGCCCAATTATTTCCTGAACCTGCATTTTCAGTACTTGTACAATTGGGCAATGCTACTCCAGAAGTACTATTAAAGTTTTCAGTATAAGGAACATTAACAGCATCACATGCAGTTGCAAATGATTTTGTATTGCTCCATGCACTTGAATCGGCAGCAGTACATATACTACGAACCCAAATATAATAACTACTTGATGGGTTTAAACCAGTAATCGTTGTAGTAAGTCCTGTAATTCCACTTACATTTGGTGCTTGTGTAAAACTTGGCGTACTATTCGTTGTACTATAATAAATACTATAAGATAATGGTGGTGTGCCACTTAATGGAGCATCCCAACTTATATCTGCAGCAGTTGTAGTAATATTAGCAATACTTACATTGGTTGGTTCATTACAACTTGGTACATTTTGAACAGTAAAATTATCAAAGCCTATATCGCAATATCCGCTTCCATAATTTGATGTGGCGTTTAATCTAAAAACAACTGTTTCGCCTACATAAGCAGATAAATCAACTGTTTTAGTTTCCCATGGGGCAGAAGAGTTATTATTTGCAGGGTTTGCAGAATAAGTATCTAATGTTGTCCATGAATTTCCATCATCTGTACTTATTTCAAATTTTAAATTATTTGATCCACTTGTAGAACCCATCCAAATTGAAAACTTAGCTTGCTTGGCTGTTGTTCCCAAATTGAATGGTATTGATTGTAAATAATAAGGATTATAGGTTGTAGAAGCTAAATAATAATACATACGCATAAATGCTGCTCCTTCTGCTGGGCTTCCTGCTCCATTCGTAGCATCTGCTGCTACAGATTGCCAATGATAAGATGCTCCTGAAGCTCCTTCATAAACTGACCAACAAGCAGGTAAAGAACCTACTGTATTAAAGCCCTCTGTATAAGGATATGTTGTAATTTCCGCACATGCAGTTGCAAATGATTTTACATTGCTCCATGCACTTGAATCGGCAGCAGTACATATACTACGAACCCAAATATAATAACTACTTGATGGGTTTAAACCAGTAATCGTTGTAGTAAGTCCTGTAATTCCACTTACATTTGGTGCTTGTGTAAAACTTGGCGTACTATTCGTTGTACTATAATAAATACTATAAGATAATGGTGGTGTGCCACTTAATGGAGCATCCCAACTTATATCTGCAGCAGTTGTAGTAATATTAGCAATACTTACATTGGTTGGTTCATTACAACTTGGTACATTTTGAACAGTAAAATTATCAAAGCCTATATCGCAATATCCGCTTCCATAATTTGATGTGGCGTTTAATCTAAAAACAACTGTTTCGCCTACATAAGCAGATAAATCAACTGTTTTAGTTTCCCATGGGGCAGAAGAGTTATTATTTGCAGGGTTTGCAGAATAAGTATCTAATGTTGTCCATGAATTTCCATCATCTGTACTTATTTCAAATTTTAAATTATTTGATCCACTTGTAGAACCCATCCAAATTGAAAACTTAGCTTGCTTGGCTGTTGTTCCCAAATTGAATGGTATTGATTGTAAATAATAAGGATTATAGGTTGTAGAAGCTAAATAATAATACATACGCATAAATGCTGCTCCTTCTGCTGGGCTTCCTGCTCCATTCGTAGCATCTGCTGCTACAGATTGCCAATGATAAGATGCTCCTGAAGCTCCTTCATAAACTGACCAACAAGCAGGTAAAGAACCTACTGTATTAAAGCCTTCGGTATAGGGATAAGTATTAACAGCTTCGCACAATGTCATAAATGATTTTACAAAACTCCATGAGCTTGAATCGGTAGCAGTACATATACTACGCACCCAAATATAGTATTGTGTAGCAGGAGTTAAGCCTGATATAGTTTGAGTTGTTCCTAATATTCCACTTATGCTTGGTGCTTGCGTTAAACTTGGAGTTGAATTAGTAGTACTATAATAAATACTATAAGATAATGGTGGTGTACCGTTTAAAGGTGCATCCCAATTTGCATCTACTCCAGATGAAGTAATATTTGTTAATGATACATTAGTTGGTTCTTCACAGCTTGGAATTGCCTCATAAATTACATTATCAATTAAAACACTATAAGCTGGCACTCCTGTATGTTTGAAAACAAGAGTAGTAACACCAGTAGGAGCATTTATAGGATTTACCTCAAAAGCATCATAAACAGAAGTACTTGTAGTAACAAAATCACTGCCTAATTGTACAAATGTGTTAGGGTCTGCTGGGTCTGTTAAATACCCTACTTGAATAACACCTCCTATAGTAGCATTAGCTCTTGCTCTAAAACGCAACCTGTGTGTGCCAGCATCGGCATTGCTTACTTCTGGCATACGTACCATTGCAATACTTGAAGAAGAACTTGAATAAATATATAAACAATTTGGAGATGATAAAGGGTTGGAAGCCTGTGTACTTAAAGAACCACCACTACCTACTTTTGCCCAACATGAAGGTAAATTTGGTGTTGTAACAGCATCAAAATTTTCTGTAAAATTAGTAACAGCAATACAAGGCGTTGTAAATGTTTTAGAAGCCCAATTACTTGAATCTCCTGCGGTACAAACAGATCTTATGTAAAATGTATATTTGGTATTGCTTGTTAATGTTGTAAAACTTTTAGTTAATAAATTTAAAGTTCCATTATCTACTAACCCAGTTGCTCCACTTCCTGCTGCTCCACTTGTTCTTAATTCATAAGTATATCCATTAGCTGGAGATGATAAAGAAGCATCCCAATTAATTGTTGCACTTGTAGCTGTAAGAGAAGCTGATGGTACTTCCAAATTTGTTGGTGGTACACAACTTTGAACAGCAAAATTATCAAATGCTACATAATAATCTCCTGCAATATATGTAGCAGTTATTTTAACTTTTATATAGTCGCCAATATAGGGAGATAAATCAAGTGTATAAGTTTTCCAGCCATCTGTACCATCGTTTATTATAGTAGCAATGTCGGAATAAGTTGTTCCAAAATCTGTAGATATAGCTACTACATAGCTACATGAGTTAGAAGCAGGTGAGGCATAAGGCGAACTCAAATTACTAAATTGATAATCAAAAGTCAAAATATCTCCTGTGGCTATTGCACCAACATTTACACTACTAAATGAATAAGTTCCTGAAAGATAAAGATTTTGGTAGATAGCATTTCCATCCATTCCTGGTATAGATGCATTTGCACCTATAAGCCAACCTGTAGTATTCCATCCAGCTGGTGTAGCATTAGTTGCAAAAGGTTCTAACCAAGGACGTGGTTGAGCCAAAACTGTAGAAAAACTATAAGGTATCCATACACTGCTATCTCCTACTCCACATATTGCTCTTAAATAAAAGGTATAATTTGTACTTATTGTTAAACCAGTAAAATCATGTGTTAATCCAGCTTCTAAACCACTATATACTAAACCTGTTGCACCACTTCCTGCTGCACCACTTGTTCTTAATTCATATTTATAACCACCAGCAGGTCCTGATAAAGAGGCATCCCAACTTAATGATGTTGTTGTAATGCCAGAAGCTGTTTTTGTAATATTAGTTCCTGGTAAACAAGTTGCTGGAGTTGTACTTACACTTAATGTATAATCTTCAGCTTCTCCATAAGTTGCATTAACACATGGATCAGGAGTAGTTCCATCCCAATGTACCATTACTCTCATTCTTGTAGTTCCTCCTAATGCAAATGCAGGAGGTGTAATGGATATTGTAAAAGGTCCATTTGTTGAAACACCTGAAGCTACCGTATAAACCTCTTCGGGATCATTAAAATCTCCATCTTGATTCCAATCTATAAAAGCATAAACATACTCGTCACTATCTGCCTCAATTGAAACACTTAAGGTTTCAGGGCTGCCAATAGTTACAAAACCTATTTGGCTTGTGTAATTTACGGGTCCACCCGTATTGCCTACTGATGTATTATTAATACCTGCATAACTTACATTGGTTATGTACTCATAAGTTACAGTAGTAAAATTTGAGTTACAATAGCTTACTTGCCCATAACTGTAAAATGCTAAAGCAAATACAAAAGAAATTAGTAGAAGTAATTTTCTCATAACAATAAGTTTTTATGTTGATAAATATATCTACTTACTATATTTAAAAAAATTATAGCTATATATAAGTAAAATTATTTGATAGAATTTCGGTAAAAAGCAATTAAAACAAGGCGAATTAAACAATATGAGACAAGAATGTAATTTTTAGTAGGTACTATCCGCTACAATAATATAGCTATCAGGTTGAATTTTATAGAATGTAATGTCTTTTAAAGTTTGGTCTGCTTTAATACCAATACTATGAATGTATTTGTTATTAAATTCTCTTTTTACTTTTACGGGTTTATCAGTAAAAAAACCCTGTGTATTTTGATCCCAATATAATTCTGAAGTCCATAATGTATCGCCTGAAACATTGAATACTATTACACTATCTTTCAAAAAAACTTTATTATCGTTCTCAAAATATCTTCCATACTTGGCAAATAAATTTGTTTCAATACCTAAGGTATCATCGTAAAAATCTACATGAAGGCTTTTGGTAAATTCTATTTTTGGTGTATCTAATAAATAACGCAACATTAATGGTGCAGTTAGTTTAGCTTTTACTTTTCCTGCTTGGCTAATGTAACTTTCAATATTTTTTCCTTCTTCTACTCCTAATGTACTTTTTCCAAGATTTCTTACTACTTCTATTTTATTTTCACAAGCAATAAGAAAAAAGCAGCCTATGGCTAAGGCTGCTGAAATTTTTGCAATATAGCTTAGTGTATTAATCATACTTACGTTTAATAAACCAAACATCACTTAAACATAAACCTACCGAAAGTTTAAAATAATTTTCTGTAATAATATTCGCTGCACTTCCTCTTTTTCCAAACTCAATAGATGTATGTACAGTTGAATATTGATAACTAAATCTTGTAGCACGAACAGGTAACCCTAAACCTAAAGAAACACCATAGGTTTTTAATTCTTTTCCATCTGCATTAATATAATCTTTACCAACATTAAATCCTGCCCTGTAAGTAACACGACTAAAATAATTTTTTGTATTTTTTGCATTAGGAGTCCACTGTCCTCCCATTTTAAATTGCCAACTATTTACAGTCGCATCTTGTTGATTGAAATACCTATAATCACTCCATTTTGCAGTTATAAAATCTGCTCCAAATGCCCATTTATCATAAATGCCAGAAGGATCTACTGTAGTTTTTTGAATAATAAAACCAAATGAATAAGTTGTAGGTATTTTAATATCTCCTTTTATTGTACTGCCTTTATCTATGCTATCCAAGGTATAAATACCTCCTGCATAATCGTAATCAAAAGTTTCTTTAAAATTGGTTTGTTCTGCTTTTAAAGTATGCCCCAATGCTGCTGTTGCTCCTAAACGTAAATGATAAAAATTATTAGCTGCTTTTTTTTCTCTTCGCATTGCAGCAGTATCATTCAATAAAATTTCATATTGTAAACCGCCCGTTACATAAGCACCTCTAAAAAATGTAGTTGTACTATAATTTGCTTTGTAATAAACAATAGAATCGTTTACCAATGCACGTTTGGTAGTATTTTCTTTTTTACCAAAATGATAGCCAGTAGTTACTCCTACAGAAAATCCTTTCCATTTTTTACCTACACCAAAAAATATTTCATTCATACCACCAGATCCTTCAAACAAAGATTGTACACTATCAATACCTGGCAATCTTTCGCTTCTTATAACATTGTAACTAATGCGTGTTACAGGCTTAAACCCTAATGCCATTCCAAATTGATGTTTAGAACTTATAGGAGCCGAAATGCCAATATAAGATGGTGAAAAATTTGTTGAATTGAATTTGCTAACTGGAGATTTGCTCCTTAAAACTCTTGAATCAATAGTTACACCAAAATCATAGGTTACAATTCTTGCATTTGCAAATGATGCTGGGTTAGAGAAATTAATAATTTGAGGATCTGAATAGGCTATTGAAACACCTCCCATTCCTTTGTTTAAAATATGTTGTGTGTTCGTTAAATCGCCCAATCCAAAACGTGAAAAAGGCGAATTTTCCTGAGAAAAAGCAGTAATTGAAATTAATAAACTGCCTAAAAATAAATATCCTATTTTATAAATTATTTTGTTCACTGATTGCATAAAGTCCTTTAAATATTAAATAAGGGTCGGCAAATATCTTGTTTTTAAGGTGAGAGACAAAAAAAGCCATATCTCCTCCTGTTATTAGCACGTTAAAGTTGTTATATTTTTCCTTGTAAGCATCTATAATTCCATCTATTTCCTTTGCCATACCTAATAAAACGCCACTTAATAAGTTTGTTTTTGTGTCGTAACCTATTAATGGAAAATTATGATCAGGTTGAATAATGGGTAATAAAGCTGTTTGTTCGTTCATTGCTTTAAAACGCATATACATTCCTGGCGAAATACTCCCTCCTAAAAATTCATGAAACTTATTTATGAAATTATAGGTTATACATGTCCCTAAACCTATGGCTAAATTATGGCTTTTAGGATATAAATGTACGGCTGCTGCACAAATTGCTAATCTATCTGCACCAACACTTTCAGGCTTGCCTACTGGTATGGTAAAAGGTAATTTGCTGGTATTGTTTAATAAATGAAACTGTGTATGTTGTTGTAAAAAAGTTTCTATTGTTTTATCATGTATTATAACAGATGATAAAATAGTTTTTTGCGGTTGATATTTTTTTATAATTGATTGAAGTGTTTCAATAGATGCATCATTCATAATCTCAACATCTTTCAAAGTAGCATCATTAAACACAGCATACTTTAAACGTGTATTTCCAAAATCAAAACAAAGTGTTGTTTGCATGAAACAATATTATAAAGTTTTTTCTAAACAGTTTATTTTAATCATTTTTCACAGGTATTAACCTACCTCCTTCATGTTCTAAATTTCTTTCTCCGCTTTCATGGTATTCAGCATCTTGATTTACATTCCAAACATCGTACAATTCTTCATTTGCAATAATATTTTTAGCTGCAAGCATTGCTGTCATCATGCTATGATCCTGATTATTGTATTTGTGCATTCCATTTCTTCCTAACAAATAAAAACCTTTATACTTTTTCAATCCTTCACGAATTAAATGTACTTTTTCTTTATAGCCTTTATCATATACAGGGTAAGCTTTTGCTTGCCTTACAACATAACCATCTGTAACCAATTCTTCTTTTAATAACCCTATTTGCTGCATTTCATTTTTGGCAAGTTGTATTAAATCTTCATCTTTCATTTGCCATAAACCATCGCCTTCAAAACAAAAATATTCCATTCCATAACATGCCATATCTTTTACAGGAACCATAAAGGGACTCCAGCTTTTAAAGTTTTGAATTCTTCCAACTTTTACAGATGGGTCGTGTATATAAATCCAATTATCTGTAAAGCTATCTGCATCTTTACAAATTAAAACAACAGTCAAAAAATCTCTATAATTCAACTGTAGTGCAGCTTGTACAACATTAATTGGTAATGAAGGATTTATTTGAGGAATGAGATCTTTAATTGGTGCTGTAGATAAAACAAAATCAAAATCATTGTCTGAATTTCCATTTTCTAAAACTACTTTCCATTTTTCATTTTCATAATGTAGTGCTTGCACATTACTATTCATTTGTATAGAAACTCCCATTTGCAAACATTTATCTCTGCAAGTTTCCCACATCATCCCAGGTCCTTTTTTAGGATAACGAAAAGAATCTATCAACGTTTTTATTACTGCACTTTTGTTTTTATTTTTGGGTTTAATCAAAGCATTTTTTATAGCTGATGTTAAGGATAATCCTTTAATTCGCTGAGCAGCCCAATCTGCTGAAATTGCTCTACAACTAATACCCCAAACTTTCTCAGTATATGTTTTAAAAAAAATACGATACAACCTTTTTCCAAATTGATTGGAAACCCAATCTTCTACATTTTCAGGATTTTTTACTGGAAAAAACTTTGCTTTTAAATAACTCAATACACAAAGAAAAGATTCTGTAATTCCTAATTTTTTTAATGCTTCAAAAGCAACCAATGGATAAGAAAAAAAAGTATGATTGTAATAAATTCTGCTGCTTCTTGGACGTTCTAAAAAATCATCTTTTAAAATTTCTGTCCAAAAGTCTTCTACCTCTTTACTCTTACTAAAAAAACGATGCCCACCAATATCAAAATAATATTCTTTATAATTTTCAGTTCTTGAAATTCCACCTACATATTTTGCATCTTTTTCAAAAACAACAGTGTTTATGCCTGCTTTTCCTAATAAGTAAGCAGCTGTTAATCCAGCAGGTCCTGCACCAATTATAGCTACTCTTTTACTCATTTAAAAAATACAAATAATTTTATAAGGGCGTGAAAGTATTACTTACACTTCAATTAATAAAAAAGAAAAACAATAACTTGCACACATCAAAATTTTTAAACCAAAAAATCAAAAGTTAAAACAAGACAGTTTTATAATCTTTAACTGTTTTTTGATACATCTTTTACGGCTATAACTTTAGTTTTGTGCCATGAGATTGAGATTTACTTATTACATCAATTTTATTCTTCTTTTTAGTTTGTTAGCAATAACAAGTGTTTGCTATGCACAAACTTCTAAAAAAGTGGTTCATAAGAAATCAAATAAAAAAAATATTACAGGAATTTGGCGTGGGCATTTTGTACAAAAACAATTCAATCCTTTTGCAGGAAAATTTGTTGAAGATACTTACAGATACGAAGTACAAATAAACAATAGTTTTGAAAATAATAAACTAGAAGGTGTAACCTATTCTTATCAAACAAAAAGGTTTTACGGTAAAACTTCTTTACAAGGAATTTTTAACGATAAAACTAATAATATTTTGATCAAAGAAAATAAAATGCTTGAATTAAAAATAGCAGATAAAAGTTCCGATGCTTGTTTAATGACTTGTTATTTAACTTACACAAAAGATGGCGATAAAGAAATTTTAAAAGGTGAATATTCTAGCCAAAATATGAAAGATAAATCTGCCTGTGGCGATGGAACAGTATATTTAGAAAAAGTACCAGAAAGCGATTTCACAAAAGAAGATTTTTTAATTAAAAAAACTGAACCTTTAGTAAAAAAAACTACCCCTGCTACACAAAAAAGTGTTGCTAAAAAAATTCCTACAACACCAAAATCTAAATATAGACCAGGTGCAGAAAGTGCATTAATAAAAAAAGATAATAAAAGTTTTAGAAAACCACAAGCAGATACAACTAATGCTATTGTAAAACAAGAAACAAGCACTGAAAAGCCTATAACAACTACTTCAGAAATTACTGTAACCCCCAATAAAATTTTACCAAAAGTACTTACTGAAAGAAAAAACAATTTAGTAAAAACGTTTTATGTTGATGAAGGGGAATTGGAATTAGAAATTTATGATAATGGACAAATTGATAATGACTCTATTTCAGTTTTTCATAATGGCGAACCTGTAATATTGCACGAACGTTTAAGTACCATTCCTATAAAATTAAAAATAAAAGTTACTGCTGCAAATCCAGTACATGAACTTATTTTAGTAGCAGATAATTTAGGAGAAATTCCGCCCAATACTTCTTTAATGAAAGTTACTGCAGGGAAAAAAAATTATCAAGTTTTTCTTACTTCTGATTTACAAAAAAATGCAAAAATAATTTTTGAATACTCTCCTCAAAATGGGGCTTTGAATAACAAAAAATAATTGTACTTGCAACCCTATTTCCTATAACAATAATAAACATTGAAATGAAATTTGTTGTCCATCTTTTTTTCAAATAAAAATTCATTTTCATTAAGCCATTTTTCTGTACTTGTTTTTATGTTAGATACAATTATAAATGAATTTGGTAATGCTTTTTCCTTCAAATCAAAATGCTGAAAAGGTATTTTAAATACATTCAAATAAAGAGCAATTCCACTACCTCCAAATCCTTCTTGTACATAAATAGCAGCATTTTTTTCATGAGCTAATTGTTGAGCTTGTATAACTGCATCTTTAGGGTTAAAATAAAATTGATAATAACTATTAATCAAATCTTGTGTATGCACTCCATTTTTATTATTTACTTCAGCAGTAGTTTTTGCAACTGCAAAAGAAATTGCGACAGCCAATACATTTAGACTAAGCATAAATGGCAAAAAATTTTTAAAAACTTTTCTTTCATTCAAATCATAAATTAGGGTAGCTATTAACAACACATATACAGGAATTAATGAAAGAAAAATTCGTTGAATAATTACTACTC
>JAIXLB010000081.1 GCA_026931905.1 Chitinophagales bacterium | reverse complement strand
TCTATGATTTAATTAAAAAGTAAAATAAAAAACAATGAAATACCCTGCTATTCAAAATTTTATCAATGGCAAATTTGTAAGTGCATCTACAACTAAAACAATGGATGTAATTTCTCCTTTAAATGGTAGTCATTTATCAACTGTTCCAATGTCGGCTTACAAAGATTTAGATGATGCTGTTAGGGCTGCTAAAGCTGCTTTCCCTTCATGGAGCAGAACCCCAATAAAAGAAAGGGTTCAAGTATTATTTAAGTATAAATATTTATTAGAAAAGTATTTAAAAGAGTTATCAGAATTATGTACAGAAGAAAATGGTAAAACCTACAACGAATCTGTTGCAGAAATTGAAAAATGCGTAGAGCTTACAGAGTTTGCAACATCATTGCCACAACTTATTACTGGCGAAGTTTTAGAAGTTAGTAGAGGTGTAGAATGTAGAACAGAACATGCCCCACTGGGTGTTGTAGCTTCTATTGTGCCTTTTAATTTTCCTTCTATGGTGCCCAACTGGACAATTCCAAATGCAATAGCATTGGGAAATTGTATGATTATAAAACCAAGTGAAAAAGTGCCATTAAGCTGCGGTCGTTTAGCAGAAATTTTAAAAGAAGCAGGCTTACCCGATGGTGTATTTAATGTGGTTCATGGCGATGTAGAAATTGTAGAAGCTATTTGCGACCATCCAGGAATAGAAGCAGTTTCTTTTGTGGGTTCTACAAAAGTGGCTAAAATAGTTTATCAACGTGCCACACAAAATTTAAAAAGATGCTTGGCTTTAGGTGGAGCCAAAAATCATTTAATGGTTTTACCAGATGCTATACCTGATATGACTGCTCAAAATGTTGCTGCAAGTATGAGTGGTTGTGCAGGACAGCGTTGTATGGCAGCAAGTGCAATGGTTGCTGTAGGTGGCGTTGAACACATTATTGAAAAAATTTGCGATGAAGCCAGAAAAATTATTCCTGGCAAAAATTTAGGTGCTGTTATAAACAAAGACTCTCAACAAAGAATAGAAAAATATATTACTGAAGCTGAACAACAAGGAGCAAAAATTTTAGTGGATGGTAGAAATACAAAAGTTGCAGGTAGCGAAAATGGAACTTATGTTGGTCCAACAGTTATTGACTATGTAACACCAGAAATGAGTGTTGCTAAAGAAGAAATTTTTGGTCCAGTAATTTCTATTATGCGTACCAAAACTGTAGATGAAGCATTGGCTATAGAAAATGCAAATCCTTATGGCAATGCTGCAAGTGTATTTACACAAAATGGAGGCATGGCTCGTTACATAATTGAAAGGGCAAGTGCAGGAATGATAGGTGTAAATGTTGGTGTGCCTGTACCACGTGAGCCTTTTAGTTTTGGTGGTTGGAATGAAAGTAAATTTGGTGTAGGTGATATTACAGGAAAAAGTAGTATTGAGTTTTGGACTAAACTAAAAAAATCTACTACAAAATGGAATCCTGAAGCAGGTATTAACTGGATGAGTTAGAAATTATTTTGAATGATAATTTGAGCTTTTGTCATTTAAAATTCATACATAAATACTTAAAATAAAAAATAATGAGTACAGAAACTTTATCATTAACACAGCAAATAATTCAAGATAGTTTGGATTATACAATGTTTAGCTGGAGCAAACAAAAAGGCATTTCTCCCATTGCAGTAGAATATGCTGAAGGGGTTTATTTATATGATTTTGACGAAAAACGCTATATAGATTTTTCCAGTGGATTAATGAATGTAAATATTGGTTATGGTAATCAGCGAGTAACAGAAGCTGTTGTAAAACAAATGCAGCAAGCAGCATTTGTTTCGCCAAGTTGTGTTACAAAAATAAGAGGTGAGTTAGGAAAAAAATTAGCAGAAATATGCCCAGGAAATTTAAACAAAGCCTTCTTTACTTTATGTGGAGCAACTACCATAGAAAATGCTTTGAAGTTGGCAAGGCTTTATACAGGTAAACATAAAATTTTAACACGTTACCAATCTTATCATGGCTCAAGCTATGGTGCAATGAGTGCCAGTGGAGACCCAAGAAGATTGCCTGCTGATAGCCAACAAGCTCCCAATTTTGTTCATTTTGATTTGCCTTATTTATATCGTTGGGAACATGATGAAGAAAGTTTATTAAAAGATGCTGTAGCTAATTTAGAACGCATTATTGCTTATGAAAGTCCTAATAATATTGCAGCTATATTATTAGAAGGTGAAAGCGGTTCATCAGGATGTTTTAAATATCCTGTTGGCTATTTAAAAGCTGTAAGAAATTTATGTGATAAACATGGAATTTTATTAATTATAGATGAAGTGATGAGTGGTTTTGGAAGAACAGGAAAATGGTTTGGATTTCAAAATCATGATATTGTTCCAGATATGATTTGTATGGCAAAAGGTTTAACTTGTGGTTATTTGCCTTTTGGATGTTTAATGGTTACAGACACCATTGCAGCAAAATTTAATGATACTGTTTTGGCTTTAGGATTAACGTACAATGCACATCCTGTATGTTGTGCTGCTGCATTAGAAACAATAAAAATTTATGAAGATGAAAAGCTGATAGAGAATTGCAATGCCATGAGTGAATATTTAAACAGCAGAATTGAAGAAATGAAAAAAGTACATCCATCCATTGGCGATTGGCGAAATACAGGTTTATTAGGTTGTTTAGAATTAGTAAGAAATAGAAAAACTAAAGAACCAATGGCTCCTTTTAATGCAAAGCCAGATGAAATGGTTGTGATGAATAAAGTAATTGCAAAAATTAAAGAATTAGGAATGTACACTTTTGTTCGTTGGAATTACATTTTTATTGCACCTCCATTGTGTATTACTAAAGAACAAATTGACGAAGGTTTGGCAATTATTAGTGAAGCCATTAAGATAGCTGATGAAGCGTATGTTGGATAATGAGGTGAGCGATTTAGACTTAAAGTTTCAATTTAATTCATCGTTCTTAAATTTCAACTTTTAACTCAACCTAATTTTGAACAATAATTTATACAACGAAGATCTTGCACCAATACCTCAAGATAAAAGAACTTGGGGTACTTGGAATTATGCAGCATTATGGATTAGCATGAGTTTATGCATACCTACTTACATGCTTGCAAGTGGTATGATTAAAGAAGGTTTAAATTGGTGGCAAGCCATTGTAATATTTTTATTAGGCAATAGCATAGTACTTATTCCAATGATTTTAAATGGTCATGCAGGTGCAAAATATGGTATTCCATTCCCTGTATTTGCAAGAGCAAGCTTTGGAACAAAAGGTGCAAATATTCCAGCAATTTTAAGAGCAATAGTAGCTTGTGGATGGTTTGGTATTCAAACTTGGATTGGTGGCGAATCTATTTATAATTTAATCAGAACATGGAACCCAACTTTAGAAGAAATTCACATTACTGGTTTGTTTCCTCAAGCATTACCTTTTATTTGCTTTTTAGCTTTTTGGTTTTTAAATATGCTCATTATTTATTATGGTGTGGAGAGTATTAAAAAATTATTGGTTTTTAAAGCTGTTTTTTTACCAGTTGCAACTTTAGCATTATTATTTTGGGCTATTGTACAAGCTAATGGTTTAGACAATATTCTTAATCAGGAATCAAAATTACATGGCTCAGATTTTTGGAAATATTTTTTTCCTGCTCTTACAGGTATGATAGGTTTTTGGGCTACATTATCTTTAAACATTACCGATTTTACACGTTATGCAAAAAGTCAAAAAGCACAAATAACTGGTCAAATTATTGGCTTACCACCCAGCATGACTTTGTTTGCTTTTGTAGGTGTTGTAGTAACATTGGCTACAACCATTATTTATGGACAAACAGAATGGGATATCGTAAAACTTGCCAGTAAATTTGAAAGTAAATTAGTTGTAAGTTTTGCAATGATTGGAATTATTATTTCAACATTGGCAACCAATATTGCAGCTAATATTGTAAGTCCTGCAAACGATTTTGCAAACCTTAATCCTAAAAAAATAAATTTTAAAATTGGAGGATATATTACAGGTGTTGTTGGAATTTTAATTTTACCATGGAAATTAATTGCAGACCCTAATGGATATATTTTTACTTGGCTTATTGCATATTCAGGATTGTTGGGACCCATTGGAGGAATAATGATTGCAGATTATTATTTTATTCGAAAACAAAAATTAATTACCAACGACTTGTATGACCACAAAGGAATTTATGGTTATACTAATGGTTTTAATATTACAGCAATTATTGCTTTTATAATTGGTGTAATTCCTGTGGTGCCAGGCTTTTTAGTTACTGTAAAGTTGATAGATGCAAACTCTGTTGCAACATGGCTTTCAAACTTGTATCATTATGCATGGTTTGTAGGTTTTTTTGTAAGTGGAGTTGTATATTGGGGATTAACGAAAAGAGTTAAGAGTTAAAAATTAAAAATTAAAAATTACGAGTTTATTAAAACTCTCAACTCTTCATTCATAATTCATAATTATTAAACATGAGTATATTAATTAAAAACGGAAATATTATTACAGCAACAGATAATTATGTTGCAGATATTTTTATTGAAGGCGAAACAATTCAAGCTATTGGTAAAAATTTGAGCATTAAAGCTGATACTGTTATTGATGCAACAGGCAAATTAATTTTCCCTGGAGGCATTGACCCTCATGTGCATTTAGATATGCCTTTTATGGGTACTTTTAGTAGCGATAGTTACGAAACTGGTACAAGAGCTGCTTTGTATGGTGGCACAACTATGGTAATAGATTTTATTTTACAAAAACAAGGCAATAGTTTACAAGATGCTTTAAAAGAATGGAAAAGCAGAAGTGATAATAATTGTGTTGGTGATTATAGCTTTCACATGGCTGTTACAGATTTTAATGAGGATACCAAAAAAGAAATTAAACATTTTATAGAAGAAGAAGGCATTACGTCTTTTAAAACTTTTATGGCTTATAAAGGGGCATTAATGATAGATGACAGACAGATGATAGGTTTAATGGAAGAAGTAAAAATACATGGTGGTTTAATTAATGTACATGCTACCAATGGCGATATGATTGATTACTTAATTGCAAAGCATAAAGATGAAGGAAAACTTTCACCATTATATCATTATTTATCGCAACCAGAAATTACAGAAGCCGAAGCAAGTGAACGATTTGTAGATATGACAAGCTATACAGGTTGCCCTGGTTATATTGTACATCTTACTTGCGAAGGAGCTTTAAATGCAGTACGCAATGCAACCAAGCGTAACCAAAAAATATTTGTAGAAACCTGTATTCAATATTTAATTCTTGATGCCAGTTTATATGAAAATAACTTTGAAGGATCCAAATGGGTTATGAGTCCTCCATTGCGTGAAAAGAAAGATCAAGCTACATTGTGGGCAGGAATAAATCAAGGTTTGGTACAGGTTGTTGCTACAGACCATTGCCCCTTTATGTGGGAACAAAAATTATTGGGTAAAGATGATTTTTCTAAAATTCCAAATGGTCATCCAGCTATAGAAAATAGAATGGAATTATTGTTTAGTGAAGGTGTTGTAAAAAATAAAATTACTTTAAACAAATTCGTAGAAGTAACAAGTACCAACGCTGCAAAAATTTTTGGTATGTTTCCAAAAAAAGGAACCATTGCTGTTGGTAGCGATGCAGATATGGTATTGTTTGACCCAAATGAACATCATACTTTATCAGCATCAACACATCACATGAATGTGGATTATAGTGGTTATGAAGGTTGGGAAATAAAAGGAAAAATAGATACAGTTTTACTAAGAGGAAAAGTTGCAATTGACAATAATAAATGTTTGGTAGAAAAAGGCTATGGGAAGTTTGTAAAGCGGAATAAAGTTGATCAGATAATTTAGAATTAAGAGTTAAGAGTTAAGAATTATGAGTTAAGAATTATGAGTTAAGAGTTATGAGTGATTTAAAAAAAACTGATAATATCGTTCAATCATTAAAATAAAACAACATGCCAAGAATAATTAAATCAGGATTAATTCAAATGAGCTTACCAAAAACAGAAGGCGAAGGAACGATTGAAGAAATTAAAGAAGCAATGGTGCAAAAGCATATTCCTTTGATTGAAGAAGCTGGTAAAAAAGGAGTGCAAATACTTTGCTTTCAGGAAATATTCAATACACCTTATTTCTGTCCTGGGCAAGATGCCAATTGGTATGCAAGTGCTGAAACTGTTCCTGGTCCTACAATTGAGAGAATGCAAGTTTATGCAAAAAAATACAGCATGGTTATCATTGTTCCAGTTTATGAAAAAGAACAAGCAGGTGTGTTGTACAATACTGCTGCTGTAATTGATGCAGATGGAACTTATTTAGGTAAATACAGAAAAAATCATATTCCTCATACAGGCGGCTTTTGGGAAAAGTTTTTTTTCAAACCTGGCAATTTAGGTTATCCTGTTTTTCAAACTAAATATGCAAAAGTGGGTGTGTATATTTGTTATGATAGACATTTTCCTGATGGTGCAAGATGTTTGGGTTTGAATGGTGCTGAAATTGTTTATAATCCAAGTGCCACAACGGTTGGTCAATCTCAATATTTATGGAAGTTAGAACAACCTGCACATGCTGTTGCCAATGGATATTTTATGGGTTGCATTAATCGTGTGGGAACTGAAAAGCCTTGGAATCTTGGAAAGTTTTATGGTACATCTTATTTTGTAAATCCTTTAGGACAAATTATTGCAGAAGCAAGTGAAGATAAAGATGAACTACTCATTGCAGAATTTGATTTAGATTTGATAGAACAAATAAGAAGCAAATGGCAATTTTTTAGAGACAGAAGACCAGAAACTTATGCTGAATTAGTAAGATTATAATATCTTAGAAAGACGAAACAAATGAACAGAATGTTAATACTCATTATTCATAAATCATAACTCATAATAAAATAAAATGATTACAAATAACAGACTAACTGAAACCCAATACGAGCAAAACTTTTCTGACATTCATCCCATGTTTGAAACAAAAGATGCAGCTTTGGTTGCAGCTAATAAATGTTTGTTTTGTTACGATGCACCTTGTACTAAAGCTTGCCCTACCAGCATTGATATTCCTAAGTTTATAAAACAAATTACTACCGAAAATATCAAAGGCTCTGCACATACTATTTTTCAATCAAATATTTTTGGTGCAGGTTGTGGTAAAGTTTGCCCTGTAGAAAAATTATGTGAAGGCTCTTGTGTATATAATTTAATGGAAGAAACGCCTGTACAAATTGCAAAATTGCAACGATATTCTTCAGAAAAAGCAATAGAAGAAAACTGGAAATTATTTGAAAGTAAACCATCTAATGGAAAAAAAGTGGCTATTGTTGGTGCTGGTCCAGCAGGTTTAAGTTGTGCTCATGTTTTAGCAAGAGAAGGAGTTGACGTAACTATTTATGAAAAAGAAAGTAAAGGTGGAGGCTTAATGACTTATGGTATTGCAGCATACAAAGTAACACCTGCTTTTTGTGAAGATGAAGTAAACTATATTTTAAGCATTGGAGGAATTGATGTAAAATACAATCAAACATTAGGAAAAGATTTTTCGCTGGAAGAGTTACAAAAAAATTACCATGCAGTTTATTTGGCTTTTGGTATTGGAACAATTAATAAATTAAATATTCCTGGAGAAGATTTAGTTGGTGTTGAAGATGCGATACATTTTATTTACAACATACGAACCAACGACTTTAAAAATATTCCTGTAGGAGATAGAGTTGCTGTAATAGGCATGGGCAATACAGCTATTGATGCTGCTACACAATCCAAACGTTTAGGAGCAAAAGAAGTAACAATGGTTTATAGAAGAACTGAAGCTGAAAAAACCTGTACTCAACACGAATTAGATATTGCTAGATTAGATGGTTGTGCTACATTATGGTTAGCGGCACCTAAAGAAATTATGGGAGAAAATGGAAAAGTAAAAGCTTTGGTTTGCGATGTTATGAAATTAGGCGAACCTGATGTTTCTGGCAGACCAACACCAATACCAACAGGTGAAACTATTACTTTAGAAGTAGATATGATAATTAAAGCAACAGGACAAAAACCTTACACAACTTTAGTAGAACAAATAGGCTTGGAAAATAACAAAGGAAAAATTATTTTACAAGCAGATAAAGCATCTACTAATGTGAAAGGTGTATTTGCAGGAGGCGATGCAATAAATGGAGGAAAAGAAGCTGTAGATGCTGTACAGGCTGGTAAAGATGGAGCAGCTTCGATACTATCGTATCTTGAAATTAAGAATTAAAAATTAAGAGTTATGAATTACAAATACAATCAATTCATAACTCATCATTCATAACTTATAATTAAATAAAATGGCAAACATATCTTCAAACTTCTTAGGCATTAAATCACCCAATCCATTTTGGTTAGCAAGTGCACCACCAACCGATAAAAAAATAAATGTACTTAGAGCTTATGAAGCAGGCTGGGGAGGCGTTGTATGGAAAACCTTAGGTTCGCAAGTAAAAAACGTTTCTTCACGTTATTCTTCTGTAGATTATGGTGGGCATCGTGTTATGGGTTTCAACAATATTGAGTTAATTAGCGATAGACCATTAGATATAAATCTTAAAGAAATTACAGAAGTTGTAAAACTTTTTCCAGACCGTGCTATGATTGTTTCTTTAATGGCAGATAACAATAAAAAAGCTTGGCACGAATTAATTAAAAAGTGTGAAGATGCAGGAGCTATGGGCTTTGAACTCAACTTTGGTTGCCCTCATGGCATGACAGAAAGAGGCATGGGTGCTGCAGTTGGTCAAGACCCTGAAATTGCTAAAATGGTGGTAGAATGGGTAATGGAAAAAGCAACCATTCCTGTAATTACAAAACTTACACCCAATGTACATTCAGTTGTGCCAACAGGTAAAGCTTGTGTAGAAGCAGGTACCAATGCTTTAAGTTTAATCAATACCATACAATCTGTAACTGGTGTAGATTTAGATACACTTGTACCCAATCCTTATGTTGCAGGTAAAAGTGTTTTTGGAGGTTATTGTGGTCCTGCAGTAAAACCTATAGCATTAAAATTTTTAACAACAATAGCTCAAGATCCTACTACCTCTAAAGTGCCAATAAGTGGCATAGGTGGTGTAAGCACTTGGAGAGATGCAGTAGAGTTTATGTTATTGGGTTCAAGTACAGTACAAGTTTGTACAGCAGCTATGAAACATGGCTTTAGAATTGTGCAAGATATGTGCGAAGGATTAAACAATTGGATGGATGAAAAAGGCTTTAAAACTATTGATGATTTCATTGGCAAATCTGTAAATAAAATAACTCATTGGGAAGATTTAGACATCAACTATCATCATGTTGCAAACATCAATCAGGATAAATGTATTCACTGTGGTTTGTGTTACATAGCTTGTGAAGATACTTCACATCAAGCCATAAATTTACAAAATGAAAACCCTTACAACATATACACTATAAAAGAAGATGATTGCGTAGGTTGCAATTTATGCAAGTTGGTTTGCCCTGTAGATAATTGTATTACAATGGAAGAAAAACGTGTAGCACCAGAATACATCAATTGGAAAATGTGGCAAGAGCAAGGCTTACCATTAAACGACCATTAGAATTTTATTATGAAGTAAGCTATAATACAATATGCAACACCTATTGCGTCGCACACTTGTACTTTTGAATCATAAATTTTAAATGATAAAAATTTTGTACAACTAAACTTTATTTATTTAACTTCTTCAATTCAAAATTTATAATGAACATTAATAAAACCCGCTTACAGCAACACTTTGAGGCAATGAGCCTAATAGGAAAAATTGGCGAAACAGGCACTAATCGTCCTGCACATTCTGCAGATGAAAAAAAAGCCTTTGCATTAGCAGCCTCTTGGATGCATGAAGCAGGCATGACCACTAAGATTGATAATTTTGGAAATTTGATAGGAACATTAAAGGGAACAGATGAAAGCCTTCCTATTTTGATGATGGGTTCTCATTTAGATTCACAGCCCTATGGAGGGCGTTTTGATGGTGTTGCAGGCGTATTATGTGCTATTGAAGTTGTTACAACACTTACTGAAAATAAAATTAAACCGCAACGCACTATTCAAGTAATTTCTTTTGCAGACGAAGAAGGATGGCGTTTTAACAAAGGCTTATTTGGTAGCAGAGGAATTTTAGGAAAATTAGAAGAAGGAGAGCTGCAACGTACAGATGCAAACGGCATTACAAGAGAACAAGCGTTATTAGATTTTGGTTGCGACATAACCAAATTTAAAAACGATGAATATGCACCCAATAGCATTTACTGTTTTTTAGAATTGCATATAGAGCAAGGACCAGTATTAGAAATTGCCAATAAACCTGTTGGTGTAGTTTCAGGTATTTCAGGACCTTTATGGGCTACAGTAAAATTAAAAGGCATGGCTGGTCATGCAGGAAGCGTACCTATGGCTATAAGAAAAGATGCTTTAGTAGGTGCTGCTGAAATTATTGTTGCATTAAATCAAATTGCTTCCCAAGTGCCTAATGCACCAACTGTAGGTACAGTAGGTACTTTAAATGTTTTTCCTGCAAGTAGAAATATTATTCCAGAAGAAGTAAGTTTTACTATTGATTTAAGAGATATTGATTTAGCAAGAAGACATCGGTATGAAAAACAATTAATGGATGCTATAGAAAATATTTCAAAAAAACATGGATTAACTTATCAAATTTCTGAAGACACTAATAGTGAACCTCGTTATTGTGCAAACTGGATAAAAACTATTATACACAATGAATGTAAAAAACTAAATGTAGATGCACCTGAATTAATGAGTGGTCCTTTCCATGACTCTTTACCTCTTTCTTATGCTTGCGATTATGGAATGATTTTTATAAGAAGTAAAGATGGTATAAGCCATAACCCTTTAGAATATTCTTCTTACGAAGATATTGCTTTGGGAACACAAGTTTTATTTGGAACTGTACAGCAAATACTTGATATATAATATTGTTTATAAAGAAACATATTTCATGTCATCCTGAGCGAAGCGAAGGATCTCCTGAATAGTAGAACAAATGCCCAGGCAGATGTTTCGCTTCGCTCAACATGACATGGGGTATTATACCAAAGCACAAGCAGATTCTTCATTTCATTCAGAATAACATTGTTTTTTTACCCTCTTTTTTCTAATAACTTCAACAGCCTTTCTTCTCTTTCTTTTGCATCTGTTAATTCTTTTTGTAATAAGGTTATTGTGTTTTCGTACAGTTCTTTTTGCGATTCGTAGTGGTTATTAATATAGCCAAAATTTTTGTCGATAGTATTATTACTAAAAGTTATAATTGGGTTATCTTTTGATAATAAATCAGCAAGAGAAACTTCCAAAATATCAGCAATTTTTTCCGCTAAAGCAGTAGTCAGTTTTGTTTTATTCAACTCAATACGTGAGTAAGCATTTTGGCTAATGTTTAATTCAGAAGCCATAAACTCTTGTGTGTAGTTTTTAATTTCTCTGATAATTTTTATTTTATTACCCACCATAGCTATATGTTTTAAATTACTTAATAAGTGGCTAAATTACTCATTTAGGTTGTTGTTTAATCAAATATATAAAAGCTCCTTTGTATAGTATTTAAAAAGGATACTTTTTTATTTTCTACAATTATATAAAAGCCAAAAATACTTTATGATGAAGTCAATATTTTCATTTGTTTTATTTATACTGATTTCTCAAACTACCCACAGCCAAAGCATAGATACATCAGTATTATCAACTTATCCTTCTTCAGTAGTTATAAAAGTGCATGAGGTAGGTTCAAAAATATTGCTTACAAATAATGAGCAATTCATGCTTGCCGAGTTATTCTTAGAGGAGGAACAAACAATAGGCAATGCCATTTTAGCCGGCTCATCTACTCTTGTAATTGATAGTTTAAAAAGACTTTTTAAGAACGACTTTAATTTGTTATTACCTGCTTCAAAAATAGATAACTATTATAATGCAATAGCATTACCCAAAGCTAATACCATTGCTACACTTACAGCAGCTATGCTGCAACAAAAATATAATACCGATACGCTTACACAGCAATATTTTAATACCATTTATGGATGGCGTGAAAACCTGATAGAAAAAGTATGGGCAAAAAGTACAGACACTTTAATTCGTAATAATATCCTGCAAAATATTATTACTGTTTATGATAGTGTAATAAGCAGATATACACTTTCTGCAGCAAGTAGTCATTATTTGGCAATCAGATTATATTATATAGATAGTGTACTAAGCATTCCTGCTAATCAAAAAAATGCTTTAGTAGAATCTTATTTTATGAATTGTATGCAGTATAAAAGCAGAGCCTACTCCGATAATTTTAATACAGCATTTAATACGGTATTTACACAACCGCAAGACACCGTTTATTATGCTGCTGCTTATAACAACGAAATTACAAGAAACAGTATAGAAGCTGCACAGGTTGCATTATCGGTTTACATTAAAACTTACAGTTTATCTGCAATGGCGGCAACACAAATAACTCCTTACTTAGTACAAAGAGAAAGAGCAATAGCTTTAAGCAACAAACTGTTTGCTAATTATTCAGAAGCCAAAGACAGTTTGATAAATAATATTTTACTCATTCATCAACCCGTAATAGACAGTATAGTAAGCCTGTATGCTAATTTATATAATAACTCTCAAATAGATATTGCCATAAAGTTTGCTACTGAAATTGATTTAGATGAAAACCAGCTTAATACACTACATCAGGCAGTTGCAACTTTAAAAGAAATGGAAACAACGTTTAGAGAAACCGACCCTTTTGGAGAGTTTGACAGCAAAGCCTACGAGAGTGAAGTATTAAACTCTGTACTTACACCAGAACAATATACTTATGTATTAGAAGCAAAGTATTACAGCAAAGCTGCTGCAATGGCAAATAAAGACTGGACAGAATTGGTAAGATTAAATATAGCCGGCGAATTAAGTTTACAGGAAGCTATTACTAAAACAGAACTAACCAATTACCATGTAGCCATATTTATAGCTTATTACCGAAATGCCAATAACCCAGAAGAGCAATACATCAGTATTCAAAGAATAAATGAAGTGATGCCAGAAACAATGAGATTATTATTAGACCGTTGGGCAGAATCTGGTACACCTTATGGCAATTTACCTGATGTATTTTTTCAATGGTAGTTTTTTAAAATTAAGAATTAAAAATTATAAATTAAGAATTAGTTGAAAGAGTAATGATGAATGTTAAATGTTTATTGATGGAAACTGGTATATCTAATTCCTAATTACCCATTAAACGAATAAACCGATTAACTGAAAAAATGAAAAAAATATTGTTTATCCTATTGTTGTTTTCTTGTTGCACAGCAGCCTATGCACAGCCTGATAGTACAACTACTACAGACAGTGCAGTATTGTATCTTACAGGCACATTTAAAAAGTACAACCCTCAAAAAGCATTTCAGTTATTTACCCAACGAGCCAATGCAGGCGAGCCCAAAGCCATGAATGCTTTAGGAATGCACTATGCAAAAGGCTTGGGTGTTGATAGCAATTTTTCTTTAGCAAAATACTGGTTTTTACAGGCAGCCAATAATGGTTATCATAAAGCATGGGTTAATGCAGGTATGCTATATAAAACACACAGTACAGATAGTGCAGGTTATGCAGTAGCAGTACAGTATTTTATTACAGCAGTACAATTACAGGAGCCTTCCGCATTTTTTGCATTAGGCTATATGTATTACAAAGGCTTGGGTTGTACACAAAGCTATACACAGGCTTTACAATATTTTAAAACTGGCAATAGCACAGGCAGTGCAGCATGTATGTATTTTACAGGTTTATGTTATAAATACGGTTATGGTATAAATGCCAGTACAGACAGTGCTACTTACTATATAACACAAGCTGCTGCTAAGGGCTACAAACAAGCACAAGCAGAACTGGCAGCTAATAATAATAATTATGCTGCAAGAAGCCTGCTAAAAACACCACAGATAAACGTAGTAGAGTTGCAAGAACCTGGTATGCCTTATACAAAAACAAAAGCTACTACAATATACACAAACCTCGATGGCAGCTATACAGGCACACTTACACAGTACGATTACAGCGGTAAAAAAATACTTGCACAAATACCATTGACTTTACAATTATACAGCAACGGAAAAATGATAACAGGCAGTTGGCAGCAAAACAATGAACCTGCAATAACCTTAAACGCAGTGCAACAAGGCAACGAATTGTTATTTACTGCCAACAACTTTATTACCACAACCATACAGGCAAGAAGAAAGCAACAAAAAATAGTGTTTAAATCTGCCGCTTTTACCCAACATGCTACCGCAGACAGTATTTATTTAAAAGGAAGTTTGCTTTTATTTAATACCTATACCAAAGAAACAGACAAGCCTGTACAAATAATCCTTGCCAAGAAAAAAACAATAAACGATAACCCTTCAACCGATAACCTGATTGTTTTTCCCAACCCTGTAAAAGAAAATAATAGCATAAACATAAGGTTTACGCTACACAAGGCTACACCTGTAAAAATAAGCATATACAATACACTTGGGCAAGTAGTATATACACATATTAATACCGAAGTTATAGAAGCAGGCATACACGACATAAGATTAAGCGGCGTACAAACAGCATTAAAAACAGCAGGTATTTATATAATACATGTAAAAGGCAACGGCATACAGCAAACAGCAGCATTTATAAAAGAATAAACAGGTACTACTAATGAAAAAAACTATAACTTTACTGTTACTACTTTATGCAGCAACCACTGTAATGGCACAAAACAATAACGATAGCATTAGTTTTACCCATATTACCACCACCGATTTTATGGAGGCAATTGGTGGAGGAACGATACAATGGCAGTTTAGTAATAGTAGTTTATGTTATAATAAAAGCATTTGTAAAAACTTATTTCAATGGAGTAATATTGTTTCAATTATTGCAGATGCTGCACTTGTTGCACCACCCGATGAACTACCACCAAGTTGGTATGTTTATACTAATGGCAAATGGCAGAATGCTTTAGGTTTTCCAGAATATGGCACCCCAATACCACCAATGCTAATTGCAAGTGGAGGTATAGGCTCAGGGGGCAGTGGAGGTGGTGGCAGTACAACCACCAACCCCAACCCATTTGGCAATACCACTGTACCAGCACCGGTAAAACCTGTTGTAGATGATGAAACAACAAAAGAAGAA
>JAIXLB010000072.1 GCA_026931905.1 Chitinophagales bacterium | reverse complement strand
TGAGAATAACAAAAGCGTTACCCAAAATAAAATAAGCATCCATAATTTAAAAGTTTTTTGTTCTTTATTTCCTGTGCTAATCAAATGTCCTCTTATAAAAAAAACAGATGCAGGAAAACAACCAATTAGTAACACCCACCAATGATAAAAAAATGGTTCGCCATGGTCTGCATCGCTTGTGCTAAAAATAGCAATTTGCCTTTGTGTAAACTCAACAATAAAAGTGGGTCCATTCTTTATTAAATCTATTCCAAACCAAGCAAAACAAACTGCAAAGCAACTTAAAAGAATAGTAAAAAATGTTTTAAAAGAAATAAAAAAATTAAACCTATTCATTACTACAAAAGTGGTGTAACATAATAATGCAATAAGTACAGCTACTGGACCTTTGGTTAAAACTGCAAGTCCTAAAAAAACACCTACTAAAATGGCATACTTTATTTTTTGGTTAGCAGAAATTATTAAGGTATAAAAATAATAGATAGCTAAGAATATAAATAAATTAAACCAAGGGTCAATGATGCCACTTTTAAAATATAAAAAGGTAAATAAAGTGCCTAAGTAAACCATTACCCAAATTCTGGCAACCTGTTCATTGTATATTTTTTTTCCAATTCTAAATAAAATAATTAAAGTAAAAATGCCACAAACAGCATTAGGAAATCGAGCTGCAAATTCATTAACACCAAAGGTTTTCATACTAAGCACTTGCATCCAAAAAAACAAAGGAGGCTTTTCTGTAAACCTTGTATAATTTATTTGTACAGAAAAATAATTGCTTGTTGCAATCATTTCTCTTGCACTTTCAGCAAAATTTATTTCATCCCAATCAAATAAATGTACGTTGCCTATAAAAGGAATAAATAATAATGCACCTAATATTGCAATAGTAATTTCGTTTCTTAGCAGCAATTTCATCATACTACAAATGTAAGTAGTAGGGCTGAGTTCCTTACTTTTGTTACAAACATTTAATAATGTATTCATTTAAAGAATTAACATCAATTTTTACGGAAAAATTTACTACTACTACTCATTTTCCAGATGTGCCTAATAGCTTGTATGAGCCTTGTAATTATTTTTTATCCTTAGGAGGCAAAAGAATAAGACCAGTTATGTGTTTAATGGGAAACGAATTATTTGGCGATATTCAAGAAGATGCTTTTGATGCTGCAATAGCGGTAGAATTATTTCATAACTTTTCTTTAATTCATGACGATATTATGGATGCTGCACCTTTAAGAAGGAGTATGCCTACTGTTCATAAAAAATACAACGAAAACACAGCTATTTTGAGTGGCGATGTTATGTTGATTAAATGTTATGATTACATCAATAAAATACGTTCAAGCTATATACACAGAGCCTTGCACTTGTTTAATAAAACTGCAAGAGAAGTTTGTGAAGGGCAGCAATTGGATATGGATTTTGAACAAAAAGAGAATGTACAATTAGAAGAATACATACACATGATTTCTCTAAAAACATCTGTATTAATTGCTGCAAGCCTTGAATTAGGAGCTATTTTAGGAGGTGCAGGCGAAGGTAATTGCAAAAATATTTATGAGTTTGGTAGAAACTTAGGAATTGCTTTTCAAATTCAGGACGATTATTTAGATGCTTTTGGTAATCCTGAAAAATTTGGTAAAGATGTAGGTGGCGATATTAAACAAAACAAAAAAACTTTTTTGCTTATTCATGCTTTAGATGTAGCTACAAATGAACAACGAAACGAATTGAAAAATTTAATGCAAACAAATCCGCCAGATAAAGTTGAAAAAATAGTAAGCATTTTTAAAGCATGTAATGTAGATGAATGGGCTAATAAACTCAAAGAAAAATATGTAGCATTAGCTTATACTCATTTAGAAAAAATAGCTGTTGTATCTACCAGAAAAAAACCACTAATGGAATTAACAGACTTTTTATTTCAAAGAGAATTTTAACTAACAACTTAATTTACTGTACAAAACATGAGCAATAATTCATACAACTCAATAGCAGGAAAAAGTACTGAAAGAATTATAGCAATAAGCGATGGAGTATTTGCTGTAGCTCTTACATTACTTGTTTTAGAAATAAGAATACCTGCTCAAAATGAATTACATTCGGAACAAGACCTCATTCAATTATTTATCTCTTTAGCACCTAAATTTTTAGTTTACTTTTTAGCTTTTATGACTGCTGGAATTTTTTGGATGGGACATTCAGCTCAATATAAAAACATAGATGATAGCGATAGAAATTTAAGTTGGATAAACTTAATTTTTTTGCTTTCTGTTACTTTATTGCCTTTTTCAACAGCATTTCTTGGCGATTATATTACTTTTAAATTTTCTATACTCATTTACTGGCTTAATATTTTTTTGATGGGTATTTTGCTTTACATCAATTGGTTGTATGCCAGTAAAAAAGGATTTATTGCAAAAGAAAAATTTAGTTTAGTTGATACAGCCATTAGAAGCAGAATTATTATTGCACAAACATTGTATTTCGTAGGCTTTTTACTTTGTTTTATAAATAACTATATCAGTATTGCTTTCATTATTGTAGTTCAGGCAAATTATGCATTTGCTTTTATTAAAGAAAAACGAAAAAATAAATAAGCCCCAATAAGTTTACTGCTTATATTAGCAACTGACAAAAAATACTGCAACAACCAAAACAAAAACTTCATGTCTTTATTACGAAAAAAATCTTTAGACCGAATTAATAGAGAATCAGCAGCAACACACCATGAAAATAGTTTAAAACGAGTATTAACCGTAAAGGATTTAACATTTATGGGCATTGCAGCTGTAGTTGGTGCAGGTATATTTTCTACTATTGGCAAAGCTTCTTTTGATGGAGGTCCTGGCGTTGTATTTCTTTTTTTAATTACTGCTGTAACCTGCGGTTTTAGTGCATTGTGTTATGCAGAGTTTGCAGGAAGAGTGCCTATTTCTGGCAGTGCTTATACTTATGCTTATGTAAGTTTTGGAGAAATTATTGCATGGATAATTGGTTGGGCTTTAATTTTAGAATATGCCATAGGAAACATTGTTGTAGCAATAAGTTGGAGTGGCTATTTCGATAATTTATTAAGAGGTTTGGGAGTGCATTTACCTCAATGGTTATTAACAGACCCATTTACAGCATCTTCTGCTTTTAACGATGCTACTGCAATACAAACAGCAGGCAAACCTTTAACTGCTGCCATGCAAGAAGCAATAAATATTTACAATAGTGCACCCCTACTTGCTGGGAAACATATTTTCTTTAATCTGCCAGCTTTTATTATTGTTATACTCATTACCATTTTAGCTTACATAGGTATTAAAGAAAGTAAAAAGAGTGCCAACTTTATGGTAATTTTTAAAATTGCTGTAATTATTTTCATTATTGTTATGGGCTTTTTTTATGTAGATACAAACAACTGGAAACCATTTTTACCCAACGGCTTTGGTGGTGTTTTAGTAGGTGTATCTGCTGTGTTTTATGCCTACATTGGTTTTGATGCAATTAGTACAACAGCAGAAGAATGTAAAAACCCACAAAGAGATTTGCCTAAAGGAATGATGTATTCTTTAATCATTTGTACAATACTGTATATTTTAATTGCATTGGTTTTAACAGGCATGGTAAATTACAGTGAATTAAATGTTACAGATCCATTGGCTTTTGTTTTTGAAAGATTAGGGTTGAAAAAAACTGGATACATTATTTCTATCAGTGCAGTTGTTGCTACAACAAGTGTGTTATTGGTTTTTCAATTAGGACAACCACGAATTTGGATGAGTATGAGCCGAGATGGTTTATTACCTAAAAAATTTGCCAAAGTGCATCCAAAGTTTGGAACACCTTCTTTTGCAACAATTATAACAGGCGTTATTGTTGCATTTCCTACCTTAATTATGCCTGCAGATTTAGTAACAGATTTAACAAGCATAGGAACTCTATTTGCTTTTGTGTTAGTATGTTTAGGAGTTTTAGTTTTACCAAGATTATCAGCAGCAGAAACAAAAGGAAAATTTAGATTACCTTACATCAACGGAAAATTTTTAATTCCTGTTTTAGTTGCTGCTTTTATTTACCTAACTAAAGATAGATTATTCAATGCTTTTGCTGCATTGGGCAACGAATCCTATCATGAAGTTTTGTTTATTGTGTTTATTCTTGTATCAGTATTTATAGCCATACTTAGTTTCTTAAAAAACTATTCTGTTATTCCTATAGTTGGTGCATTGTGCTGTATGTATTTGATGATTGAAATACCAGCCAATAGCTGGCTTTGGTTTTTTGTATGGATGAGTATAGGTTTAAGTATTTATTTTTTATACGGAAGAAAGAAAAGCAAATTAGCAAAAGAATAATACAATAAATATATTTTTTCAACTAAACACAATAAATTGTGTATTAAAAATAAAAAGGCTCCTTGTAGAAACAAAGAGCCGTTAACCAAAACTAACTGTATATGAAAACCCTTCAACTATTACTATGTAGAAATTTATTGAATAGTAATTTGCTTAGGCAAAACTTTCACTTCTTCTTTCTTTGGAACAAACAACTTTAAAATTCCATTATCGTATTTTGCCTGAATATTTTCTGCATTTACTTTTTCATCTAAAGTAAAACTGCGTTTAAAACTTTGATAAGAAAATTCTCTACGAATAGTTTTGTATTCCTTTTGTTCTTTACTCTCTTTCTTTTCAAAACTTACAGTAAGAATATTATTATCAAGATTAATTTTAAAATCTTCTTTATTACGCCCTGGTACATTTAACTCTACATGATAGCCCTCAGTAGTTTCATGCACATTTACTGCAGGCATAAAATAATTTTCAGTAGGCTCACCATTCCAAACATTAGGAAGGTTAAAAAATTCATCAAACAAATTGTTGATTGATTTGGGATAATGTTTTACAAGTGTCATAGTTATTATATTTTTTGTTTTAAAATTTTGTTTGATAAGAAGATTTCAAACTCTATACCATTTCAATTTTTGTATCATTACCTGAATAATTTTCAAAAACGAAAGTCATTGTGTCGTATTTTGCTTAACAAATAAGTCGTTATGTCATATAAAATGAAATTTAGAATTGCTTTTTAAAATATTATTATAGTTTTGTAAAAAATTAATCAAGTAAAATTTTAAACATTTATGTATCCAGAAGAATTGGTATTGCCCATGAAAGCCGAATTAACAGATGAAGGCTTTACAGATATGCGTACACCTGAAGAAGTTGAAAATACACTCAAAAAATCAGGAACAACTTTAGTAGTAATTAATTCAGTTTGTGGATGTGCTGCTGGTGCATGCAGACCTGGAGTTGTAATGGCTGTTAAAAATTCAACAATTAAACCAGACCATCTTGCTACAAGTTTTGCAGGTTTTGATAGCGATGCTGTACAAAAAGTTCGTGAATATTTAATGCCTTTTCCTCCATCTTCTCCTTCTATTGCTTTATTTAAAGATGGAAACTTAGTAAGCATGTTCGAACGTCATCAAATTGAAGGCTATCCTGCTCAAGCTATTGCACAAAAACTTATGACTGAATTTGAAAAACATTGTAATTAGTGCTTTCATAGTTTCAATTTTATGTTTTAAAAAACTGACTTTTCAATAAGTCAGTTTTTTTATTGCTTAACAACAACATTTAAAAAAAATATTGTTCCGTTCTAACAAATAGTTGATTAAAATTTATTTTACTGTTATTATTGTAGAGTGAGAAAAATAGAACGCATCATTATTACACTAAAACCCATTGCTTTTATTATAAGAAAAGCAAAAGCAATAAAACCACCTGGCTTCGATGGCGTATCCTTGTACGATGTAACCTATTTTTTCTTTACTCAAATAAATAAAATTGGGTTAAACGAAAGAGCTGCTGCAATTTCATTTAATATAATAATGGCAATTCCTGCAGCTTGTATTTTCATTTTTACTTTAGTGCCCTATATACCTGCAGCCAAACAATTTAATACCGAATTATTAAAACTTACCTCAGATATTTCACCTAATCAAAATACTTATAATTTAATTAAAACTTTTTTAAACGATTTTTTTAATAAGCCTCGTACAGGTTTACTTTCATTTGGATTTTTATTGGTAATTTTTTATTCGTCAAATGCAATGATGGGAATAATAAGAGCATTCGATAAATCTGTAAAACATCAAAAACATTATTTCTTTCAACTAAGATTAAGAGCCATAAAAATTACAACGCTCTTAGTAGTTTTAGTAATTAGTTCTATTTTAATTTTAAGAGGTCATGCACAATTAGGCATTTTAATAAAAAAGTTTTTTCATATTCACGGTAAATTAAAATGGTTTAATAGTTTAAGATGGCTTGTTATTTTAACCTTAGTTTTTTATGGTATAGCATTTATTTATAAATATGCACCCTCTGTAAAAAAACGTTGGAAGTTAGTTTCGCCAGGATCTTTATTAGCAACATTTTTAACCTTAATTACTACAATAGCTTTTACATTTTGGGTAAATAATTTTGCATCTTACAATAAAATTTATGGTTCAATAGGTACACTATTAATTATAATGTTGCTTATCTTTTTCAACTCATTAATTTTATTAATTGGCTTCGAATTAAATGCCAGCATAATGCAATTAAAATTAGAAGCAGAAAAAAGAGAGCAAATCGAAAAAAAAGAAAATAACATTATTTAATTTTTTTCAAAACTTATATTTGCAACATAGTTAAGAAAAAGGTTTAAAAACATTTCGGGTGGTGGCGCAGTCCGGTAGCGTATTTGCATGGGGTGCAAGGGGTCGCTGGTTCGAATCCAGTCCACCCGACTTTTTCAACTAAAAAATTACATTGCATTTGTTATTTTTACAGTATGTCTAAAACTAAAATTGCTTACCAATTAGATTTATTTGGCAACACATCTGCAAACAATGAAGTTAAAAACAATAATGCACCTATTGTTTTTTCCAATGAAAAAATAGCTGTAAAAATTAAATCGAAAAAAAATACAGCTAAAGAAAATATTAATCCAGTAAAAGTTGCAGTAGCTTCAACCATAAGCGAAGAACCTATTACAAACAAAAGCAAACGTGGCAGAAAAAGTTTTAAAGAAATGGATGCAGAAGCCGAAATGCTACAACTTCCCAACGATGAAACTTTGAAAAAAAAACTATACTACCCTATTCGAGAAGTGGCTGCTTTTTTCAACGTAAACACATCTTTAATACGAGTTTGGGAAACCGAATTTGATATTATTAAGCCAAGAAAAAATAGAAAAGGAGATAGATTATTTAGGTTTGAGGATATTAAAAATTTAGAAATAATTTACTACCTGCTTCGTAAGAAAAAATTTTCATTAGAGGGTGCAAAAAAATATTTAAAAGAAAATAAAGGCAACTTAGATACCAACCAACAACTTATTCAAACGCTTAAAAAACTTAAATTGTTTTTAACAGAAATAAAATCAAGTTTGTAATAAAATAATTTTTAATGAAACGTAACATTATAATTTTATCAGTACTTATAATTTTATCTTCTTGCTCCAATACTCCATTTAAAAATTTATCAAAAGTAAAATACACTACTACAAGAGATGAGGGTCATGAAGGAAATTCTAAAATTGCAATAGGAATTATTAATCGTTCTGTTTTAGAAAATGATACTGCCTTTCATTGGTTCAACGAAAATTACAAATTTGCAAAACCAGATGATGCCAATGCAGTAAAAGCTTTTGAAGAAAAGAAAGATAAATTTCAGGTTTTAATTTTTGGAGGAACTTGGTGCGAAGACACAAAAAATTTACTTCCTCTTTTTTATAAACTTGCAGATAAAAGCAATTTCTCTGAGAAAAATATTTTACTGGTAGCAGTAGATAGAACAAAAGTGGCTGTAAAAGATTTGCATAAAAAATACAACTTACAACTTTTACCCACCTTTATTGTATTACGCAATGGCATTGAAGTTGGGCGTGTTGTAGAGTATGGAAAAACAGGTGCTATAGATAAAGAATTAGGAGAAATTGTAAGTAAAATTGAATAAATTATCGGCTTATTTTTTTTAATAAAATTTTTCTTATTTTACCTTCTGTCAAATCTATTTAAAAACTATTTTTCTAATTTTTTATGCAACAAACTTAACGCTTACATTTGCAAAAATTAATTCCAAATACTTTAATAATTACACATGAAAAATACTCCTTTTACACAAAAACATATTGCCTTAGGTGCTAAAATGGCTGAGTTTGCAGGTTATAATATGCCTATTTCATACACAGGAATTAATGATGAACATGATACAGTGCGTAAAAGTGTAGGCATGTTTGATGTTAGCCACATGGGAGAATTTATTTTAAAAGGAGAAAATGCTTTAGACCTTATACAACGTACTACAAGCAACGATGCTTCAAAACTTACAGCAGGTAAGGCACAGTATAGTTGTTTAACAAATGAAAATGGTGGCATTGTAGATGATTTAATTATTTATTGCCTTGAAGAAAATAAAGCATATATGTTGGTAGTAAATGCAAGCAATATTGAAAAAGACTGGAACTGGATTTCTAAATTTAATACCAACAATGTAGAATTGCACAACATAAGCGATAAAACTTGTTTGTTGGCTATTCAAGGACCTCATGCTGTACAATTATTACAACCTCTAACAGAAATAGATATTTTGAATTTAAAATATTACACGTTTGCAAAAGGAGTTTTTGCAGGAGTTGAAAATGTTTTAATCAGTGCTACAGGCTATACAGGCTCTGGTGGTGTTGAAATTTATTTTGAAGATACCAATGATGCCGCAAATAAAATTTGGGACACTATTACAAACTTAGGTGTAAAGCCAATAGGGCTTGGAGCAAGAGATACTTTACGTCTTGAAATGGGTTATTGTTTATATGGTAATGATATAGATGATACTACAACACCCTTAGAAGCTGGTTTAGGTTGGGTAACAAAGTTCACAAAAGATTTTACCGCTAAATCAATTTTAGAAAAACAAAAAGCCGAAGGAATAAAAAGAAAATTAGTAGGTTTTGAAATGATAGAAAGAGGTATTCCACGTCATCATTATTTAATAAAAGATGCTCAAGGAAATGAAATTGGAAAAGTAACAAGTGGTACACAAGCACCAAGCCTCAATAAAGCCATAGGCTTAGCTTACATTAATATAGAACAGGCAAGTTTAGATTCAGAAATTTTTATTGATATTAGAAACAATCCTGTAAAAGCAAAAATTACAAAAACACCTTTTGGAAAATAAGAGTTAGAAAAAAATTAGACTTTAAACATCTCTCGTTACTAAATAAACTAAGAATACAAGTCCTAAAATAAAATACACATAATAATTTAAAAAGTTGTTCCAACGCATAAAAGATACTCTTCTTTTATTGCTACTCATATTAATTTCATCATGATTGTATAAACGGAAAAAGCTAAAGAAAACTTCAGCTACATCAAATCTTTTTACTGTTGTTATTAAATAAATTTTTACAAAAAATATAACAGCTACACTAAGCAAAAGATAAGGTATCCAATTTCGTATGGTTTCAATTATAAAATCCATTATTTGTGTTAGAATAAATTAGAAAAATGTAAAAGTATAATCAATAAAAAATGAAAGTAGAGCAAATATAAGTAAAACAAGATTACTCAACTATTATCTTTGCTGCAATTATGAAGAATATTAGAAATTTTTGTATCATAGCTCATATAGATCATGGCAAGAGTACTTTGGCAGATAGATTATTAGAACATACTAAAACCATTCATGAAAGAAAAATGCAAGATCAGGTTTTAGACAATATGGATTTAGAACGTGAAAAAGGTATAACCATCAAAAGCCATGCTGTACAACTGGATTATAAGTTAAATGGCGAACATTACACTTTAAATCTTATAGACACACCAGGACACGTAGATTTTAGTTACGAAGTAAGCCGTGCATTAGCAGCTTGCGAAGGTGCATTATTATTGATAGATGCAAGTCAAGGCATTCAAGCACAAACCATCAGCAATTTATATTTAGCATTAGATAATGATTTAGAAATTATTCCTGTTATCAATAAAATTGATATGGAAGGAGCAAAAGTGCCTGAAGTTACAGATCAAATAGTTGATTTGATTGGTTGCAAACCAGAAGAAATTTTATTGGCAAGTGGCAAAAGTGGCATTGGTATAGAAGAAATTTTGCAAGCTGTTGTTGCCAAAATTCCAGCACCAAAAGGAAGTGAAGCTGCACCATTACAAGCATTAATATTTGATAGTGTTTTCAATAGTTTCAGAGGAATTATTGTGTATTACAGATTATTAAATGGCAATTTAAAGAAAGGCGATAAAATACGATTTTGTGCAACAGGTGAAGATTATGAAGCAATGGAGGTGGGTATTTTACGATTAGATATGGAAGAAAGAAAAGAAGTAAAATGTGGTGATGTAGGTTATATAATTACTGGTATTAAAAATGCTAAAGAAGTAAAAGTAGGCGATACCATTACATTAGCATCTAACCCTGGCGAAGCCATTAAAGGATTTGAAGAAGTAAAGCCTATGGTTTTTGCTGGTATTTTTCCTGTAATTACAGAAGATTTTGAAGAGCTAAGAGATTGTATGGAAAAGCTTCAATTGAATGATGCTTCATTAACTTTTGAATTAGAAACTTCGCAAGCATTAGGCTTTGGTTTTAGATGTGGTTTCTTAGGATTACTGCACATGGAAATTATTCAGGAGCGTTTAGAACGTGAATACAACCAAACTGTAATTACCACAGTGCCTAACGTAAGTTTTATTGCTTACACCACAAGAGATGAAAAAATAATAGTAAACAATCCTGCTGAAATGCCTGATACCACTAAGATTGAAAGGATTGAAGAACCATTTATTAAAGCACAAATTATTACTCAGTCTGAATATATTGGCAACATTATGACATTGTGTTTAGGCAAAAGAGGAATTTTAATTAATCAGTCTTATTTAACAACAAGCAGAGTAGAATTGATTTTTGAAATGCCTTTAACAGAAATAGTTTTTGATTTTTACGATAAACTAAAAAGCCAAACAAGAGGTTATGCTTCTTTCGACTACTCTCCTATTGGTTACAGAGAGGCAGATATTGTAAAGATGGATATTTTATTAAACTCAGAAAAAGTAGATGCTTTAAGTGCTTTAATACATCGTAGTCGTTCGCAAGATTTTGGCAGAAAATTGTGTGAAAAATTAAAAGAATTATTGCCACGTCAGCAGTTTCAAATAGCTATACAAGCAGCTATTGGAGCTAAAGTTATTGCAAGAGAAAATATTAGTGCCATAAGAAAAGATGTAACAGCAAAATGTTATGGTGGAGATATTAGCAGAAAAAGAAAACTTCTTGAAAAACAAAAAGAAGGGAAAAAAAGAATGAGACAAATAGGAACTGTAGAAGTACCTCAAGAAGCATTTTTAGCAGTATTAAAATTGGATTAAGTTAGCTTCCTAGGTTTCTATAATTACTTGTAATAATTCTTACATCTTGTAGCCAATTATATTCTTTTGCATACAGAATATCCATTTTACTTAGCACAGTTTCATTTAAAGTGTAATTGTTTTTTGTATTAAAAGTATTATGAGCAATAATGCTGTTTTTTAATTGGGGTAAATGTTGGTTGGGTACATTATAACCTATCCAAGTTTTCTTTCCTATTAATACCAATACTGCATTTTTAATAGCATTAAAACCATCTTTCATAAATACTATATGAACAGGAAATGTAAATAAAATAATTAAAGCAAAAGCTATATCTACAAAGAGTTTCATTCGTTTTTGGTAAGAGGTATTGATGTTGTAATTTGTATCGAAACTTACTATTTCTCCTGTTGCAGTTTTTGAATCACTACCAATGATACAATTACTATTTGTTTCAAAAAATTTAAAACTAATATTGTGTGTAAGAAGTTGAATTTGCTCTATAATTTTTTTGTAACTAAGTGTTCCTGCACAAAATATTATTTCACGAATTGCAAAAGTATCTGCAATTTTTTGTAATTGGTTCAACTCTCCAATGGCATTGTTATTTTCATTTTCTATTGCTACTCTACCTAATACTCTTTCTTGCAAATGTGCTGTTTGTAATAAACTCATCGCTTGATTATATTCATTAATTGAGCCTACAACAATGGTTTGCTGCATTTTCTTGTCTTCATCTGTTTCTTTAATAAAATTTAATTGCTTTAGAACAAATCTGTAAAAAATCATCATCACAGCAGAAAAAATTCCTCCAAATAAAATTACTCCTCTTGAAAACCTTAAAGTTTCTGGCAATAAAGAATAAACAGCTAAGCCTGCAATAACTGCTATAAACGTTGCTGCTAAAGCTTTTACAGGTTTATATAAATTATCGTACATACCTGCTAAGGCAGCAGCTAATAAAAAAACAATTACATAAACAGGTGTAATTTTAAAAACAATATCTTGTATAAAATCATTGCCTTGTCTAATAAAAACAACCCAAACTTTTTTTACTGCCCAAATGCTAAGAAAAATAACAATAGTGTCAATAATGGCTAAGCCCAATCTGGTAAAAAAACTTTTTATTAAAGTTAATAAAGCTCTTAACCAAATTGCCATTTTAATAGAGGTTGAAAATAGTGCTACACTGCTTCCTTTAAAATGTTTCGAAACAAAAATGCTCATGGCTTCGTAAAACATTTTTACATAATTTAAGCTACCACGTTTGGTGCTTTCTCCTTTGAAATGTATTATAGTGCTTTCAGAAAAATAATAATTTTTAAACCCTGTTTGTTGTAAGCGATAACTTAAATCTACATCTTCACCATACATAAAAAATGTTTCATCAAATCCACCTATTTTATCCAACAGTTCTTTTGTAGTCATTAAAAATGCACCAGCCAAAACATCTACTTCATGGTTATTATTTTTATCTAAATAGCCTAAAGCATATTTGTTAAACAATTTTGATGTAGGAAATAAATAAGCTAAGCCTACTAATTTAAAAAAAGAAGTAAGTGGTGCAGGAAATGAGCGTTTGCTTTCTGGTAAAAAATTGCCTTTGCCATCAATCATTTTTATACCCAATGCACCACAGTTTTTTGTTGTTTCAAAAAATGAAATACATTTTTCAAAACAATCTTCAGGAACAATAGTATCAGGGTTTAAAAATAAAATGTATTTGCCTGTTGCTTGTTGTAGTGCTATGTTATTGGCTTTGCCAAATCCTTTATTTTCTGTGTTTTGAATAAATGTTACCCAAGTAAATTTTTCCTGTAAATATGCAACACTTCCATCAGTAGAGTTATTATCTACCACAATTACTTCTGCCTGTAAGCCTTGAATAGCCTTATTTACAGCGTACAAGCATTGTTGAAGAAAATATTTTACGTTATAATTTACTATAATTATTGAAAGCTGCACTTAATACATTTTCATTTTAGCAAAGCAACATACTTTGTATTTACGAAGTAGCCAAAAGATTATAAAATTATTGAAGTTTTTTTGTTTTACATAATAGTTTTACAACAACAGCATTTTAAAAAATATTAACTTCGAGAAATGATAAAGACTGATAAAACATTACTTGAAAACTATAGATTTATAGACCTGTTTTCTGGAATAGGTGGTTTTCATTTGGCTTTATCGTCTTATGGTGCTGAATGTGTTTTTGCTTCTGAATGGGACAAATATGCTTCCAATGTCTATTACAAAAATTTTGGATTAAAACCCGAAGGCGATATTACTAAAATCGAAGTAGAAAATATTCCACCATATGATATTTTATGTGGTGGGTTTCCTTGTCAAGCATTTTCAATTTCAGGAAAACAAAAAGGATTTGAAGATACAAGAGGAACACTATTCTTTGATATTGCTCGTATCGTTCAACATCATCAACCCAAAGTTTTGTTTTTAGAAAACGTTAAAAATTTACTAAAACACGATAATGGCAATACATTAAAAACAATTATCAAAACACTAAAAGAATTAAATTATTCCGTTTTTTATGAAGTTTTAAATTCAAGCCATTTTGGATTACCACAAAATAGAGAGCGATTGTATATTGTAGCCTTTCATACTACTTTAAACATTGATGATTTTCAGTTTCCAAAACCTATTAACACACCCATTTGTTTGGAACATATATTAGAAGACAAACCTAAAAATGCCAAAATAATAGAAAGAAACGACATTGAAATTTATAAAGATTATACCATTTCTAATTCATTATTTTCTGATTTTGAATTATTGAATAAACCTATTCAAATTGGCAAAGTGAATAAAGGAGGACAAGGAGAACGAATTTATCATCCATTAGGACACGCTATAACCCTTTCTGCTTATGGTGGAGGAGTTGGTGCAAAAACAGGGTTGTATTTGATTGGCGAAAAAATACGAAAGCTATCTCCTAGAGAATGTGCAAGAGTTCAGGGGTTTCCAGAAAGTTTTATCATTGATGATTCAATAACGCAAGCATACAAACAATTTGGAAATAGCGTATCTATCAATGTTTTACAATACATAATTAAGGAGATAATTTCTAATTTGAAACGAAATAACATAAAGACTAAAGAAAATAGTAAATTTAGTTATGCGTAAAGAACAACTTTTAGGTTCACAAACTGCCAAAAATGGATTTTTGAACGAAGATGATGTTGTTAATAAATTCAACGTTTGGAGATCAGATGAAGATGCTCAGAAATGGTTACTCATTATGCAATATAACCTAAATGAAATCGAATATGTAAAAGCTGTAAAATTAAGTGGCTATAAAACAGATGTTCAAGCTCAAGTTACCATAAAACTAAAAGACGCAATAGATTGTCAGAATCTGCAAGTTAAATTAGTCAGTAACAAAAAAGGCTTTAATCAAATTGATAAAAGATGGGTAGATAGATATGTGGAAATGTGGAACATTCCACCCGATATTGAACATTTGTTGAAAAAATATACAGGAGAAATTGAGCCAAACATTCCAAATCCAAAAGACAATAGAAGAATGTTTGCTAACGAGTTTACAGAAACTGAACAAAACAACCTCTTAAATTGGTTGAATCAAAATAAGGTTTTAATTGTATCGGATATTTTAAAAGGTCGTGGACAATTTTCAGCAGAATGGATGTTGGTAGCTCAAAAATTAAAAGAAAACTCCAGATGGATTTTAAAACCTATGAATTTTTGTCTAAATCATTTCGGAAATGATGTCATTGAAATAACAAAACAAGGAAATTTCAAAATAGGTAGGATTACCATGCAGAGAAAAGGCGGAGATAACGGCAGAGAAACTGCAAAAATGCTACAATTTAAAATAAATCCAGCTGAATTATTCTATACAGAATAAGTAAAATATAGATATAGTAATTTAAAAACAACTACTGAAAAAACCTTGTTCTTGTGTTGTTATTTAATTTGAATCTTAATCCTA
>JAIXLB010000044.1 GCA_026931905.1 Chitinophagales bacterium | reverse complement strand
AATTAAAATGGGGTACGATAATATGCTTTGGGGGCTTGGTTTAGAAGAAGACAACTCTTTTGCATTTTATAAAATAAACCCTTATAATGGAGAATATACACTTGTATATTCGTTCCAAAAACCTGCTAATGTGGTAAAATATTTTCATTTTTTTTTGGTTAGTATTTATATGCTCCTATTTTTGCACTCCCAATAACGAAGGGAATAAGGGAGTTTAGCTCAGTTGGTTTAGAGCATCTGCCTTACAAGCAGAGGGTCGGCGGTTCGACCCCGTCAACTCCCACACAAGTAAAAGGGTTTCAGTCAAAAGCTGAAACCTTTTTTATTTAATTTTAAATCTCTTTTAAACAAGAGATTTATTTTTGTTTTTTAAAAATTTTAAATTCTTGTCGCTTACCATTCTTTCAGATAAAATTTGGTTTCCTCCAATTGAAACAGCCATGCCAGATGGCTTATTGGCAATTGGTGGAGATTTACAACCTGAAAGATTATTACTTGCTTATCAAAAAGGAATTTTTCCTTGGTACGATGGAAAAATTCCGTTGTGGTGGCATCCTAATCCTCGCTTTATTTTGTTACCAGATGAATTGAAAGTAAGTAAGAGTATGCAATCTTTATTAAAACATAATAAGTTTACATTTACTATAAATAAAGCCTTTGAGCAGGTAATAGTTTATTGTAAAAAAATTGCAAGAAAGAATCAAGAGGGAACTTGGATAACCAATGATGTTCAAGATGCTTACATACAATTACATAAGATGGGATATGCACATTCTGCAGAAGTTTGGTTAAATAATACTTTAGTAGGAGGGTTATATGGTGTAAAAATGGGTAAAGTTTTTTTTGGAGAAAGTATGTTTAGCAAACAATCTAATGCCAGCAAATACGCCTTTATAAAGTATGTAGAAGTATTAAAAAATGAAGGCGTAGAATTAATAGATTGTCAGGTTTATACAGAACATTTGGAGTCGTTAGGAGCCAAAATGATAATGAGAGAACAGTTTATGCAGCTTTTAAAACATTTAATTGATAAATAAATTTTGCTTTTTACAGATACAATTTTCTAAAGCTTATTTTTGCCCACTATCAAAATAAAAAGTATGAGTGAAGAAAAGAGTTTGAATTTTTTAGAAGAAATAATTGAAAAAGATTTAGCAGAAGGAAAATACCAATCTATTACAACAAGATTTCCTCCTGAACCAAATGGATATTTACACATTGGTCATGCAAAAAGTATTTGCCTGAATTTTGGTTTAACTCAAAAGTTTGGCGGCAAAACAAATTTGCGTTTTGATGACACCAATCCTGTAACAGAAGAAACAGAATATGTAGATAGTATTAAAGAAGATATACAATGGTTGGGATTTAATTGGGCAAATGAATTATATGCTTCAGACTATTTTGATACTTTGTATGAGTTTGCTGTAACATTAATTAATAAAAATTTGGCTTATGTAGATGATAGCACAAGCGAAGAAATTGCTCAACAAAAAGGAACACCAACAACTCCAGGAATAAGAAATAAATTTTCTGAAAGAACAGTAGAAGAAAATTTAAAATTATTTATAGAAATGCGTGAAGGAAAATATGCCGATGGAGAAAAAGTATTGAGAGCAAAAATTGACATGAGCAGCCCTAATATGCACATGAGGGACCCTATAATTTATAGAATAAAACATGCTGCACATCATAGAACTGGCAATAAATGGTGCATTTATCCTATGTACGATTTTGCTCATGGACAAAGCGATTCTATAGAAAATATTACACACTCTATTTGCACTTTAGAATTTATACCACATCGTGAATTGTATAATTGGCTTATTCAACAATTAGAAATTTTTCCTTCTAAACAATACGAATTTGCAAGATTGAATATGACTTATACTGTAATGAGTAAAAGAAAATTATTACAACTTGTAAATGAAAAACATGTTATAGCATGGGACGATCCAAGAATGCCTACTATTAGTGGTATGAGAAGAAGAGGCTATGGTGCTACAGCTTTAAGAGATTTTTGCGATAAAATAGGCGTTGCTAAAAGAGAAAATTTAATTGATATAGGATTGTTAGAGTTTTGTGTAAGAGAAGAATTGAACAAAACAGCTTTAAGAAGAATGGTAGTTTTTAATCCATTAAAAATAACTATTACCAATTTTGGTAAAGAGGTTGAATGGGTTAGTATTGAAGATAATCCAGAAGATGAAAATACTACACATCGCAAAGTACCTTTTAGCAAAGAAATTTATATAGAACAAGAAGATTTTTTAGAAAACCCACCCAAGAAATTTTTTAGATTATTCCCTGGCGGAAAAGTAAGATTAAAAGGAGCTTATATTATTGAATGCAACGAAGTAGTAAAAGATATAAATGGTAATATAATAGAATTAAAATGCTCTTATATTCCAGAAAGTAAAAGTGGTAATGATACAAGTGGTATTCATGTAAAAGGTACATTACATTGGGTAAGTGTGGCACATGCTGTACATGCAGAAGTGAAATTGTATGATAGATTATTTCATGTAGAAAATGTTGCTGAGGCTGAAGGCGATTTTAAGGAACACATAAACCCAAATTCTTTGCAAGTGTTAGATAAAGTTTATGCTGAACCTGCATTGTTAGACACTAATTCTAACAATCGTTATCAGTTTTTACGAAAAGGATATTTTTGTTTAGATAAAGATAGTAGTTCAGAAAAATTAGTTTTTAATAGAACTGTAACCCTAAAAGATACTTGGGCAAAAGAAGTAAAGAAATAAATAAACTTTAGGGGGAGGCTCTTTGCCTACGTTCAAAATGAGTTTGTTTTATTCTTTACAGCATGGCTTTCCAAATAATCTTATCGGCACTGCCTCGCCAATTATTTGATATGCCTTTAAGTTGGGTTAATAACTCTGCGTAAGTATTTTTTTTGCCTTTTTTAGGTTCTGTAAAAACTTTTTCATCAAAAGGTTTCACTTCTATTTTAGTAGCAAACCATGTAGTATTAATTCTTGGTACTGCAATACCTAAAATCATTCCTGGCAAGCCTGTAAAGCTTTCAGGTCCTCCATTTGCAGTAATAATATCTGTATAAAATGCTATTACATATACACTATCCATAACTATTGCAACTGCTTTTCTACATTCAATACCAGCAATTAATCTTGTATCATTTGTTATTTTCCAATCAATTTTTCTTAAACTATCATTAACTAAAAATACACTTTCAAAAACATGTTTTTCGCTTATTGTTCTTTTATTTTCTAAATCGTTGTAAACAATATTTTCTGTTCCATTATCGCCCAACCAATCAGGAACTTTTTGTGTGTTTTGTACTTCACGACCTGCTTTGTAAATACTTTTATTTTGATTAAAATATAAATCGTAGTAGGTGCTTTGTGTTTTAGGTATTGATTTTTTAAAATTATTTTTCCAAATATCATCATCATCGCTGTTCCAAGATTGGTCTAATTCTCTGTGAAGATTTATTTGTTTTTCAAATTCTATTTTGCCAGTGCTTATAAATATTTGTTGAGCTTGTGTATATAAACAAGAAAAATAAAAGCCAGATATTAAAAGTAGTTGCTTCATACATGTTATTTTGTTGCTGGTGCAGATTTTGTAAAATTCCAAATAAAACTTATCAAAAAATATTGCGATAATTGTTGGTAACTATTTTCTGTAAGTGTAGTACTATTTATACTTCTGGAGTAGCCTTTTTTCTCATTTAAAATATCAAAAGCGGAAAAACGAATTTCAGATTTATCGCCTTTAAATATTTTTCTACTTACATAAGCATTCCAAACAGTTAGGTTGTTATTGCCTGTAAATAGAGGTGTAACTTGCCTTACATCAATATTAAAGTCATTATTTAACGTCAGTTTCCAAGGTAGTTCAAAAGTAATATCTGCTCCAATATTACCAGACCAATAATTGGTGTTTATATCAGGCCTTATAGATGATGTAGAAATATTGTAATCTATGGTTGCATATAACCAGAAGTTGAAAAGCTTTTCTTTTTCTTTTGAAAAATTAATTTGAAAACTATGGCTATTGTTTTTAGTATTGTTGAACTTTTGATTAACAATACTTACATTATTAGAAGCATTGTATGAATAAGAAAAATTAAAATCGGCATTTAATTTTTTTGACTTAAAATAGTAACTTATATAACCTCTGTAATTATTATTTCCATTTAAGTTTACATATTGCGAAACCGTTCTGCCTAAAGTATCTGTAAAAGAGCTGGAACGTATTGCATTAGAGGTTGTATTGTATGAAAAATTAAAAGAGTAGCCTCTTTCTTTTAGTACTTTATAATTATTATATCTTATGTAAAATCTGTGATTAAATTCTTGTATTAAATCTGGGTTACCCACTTGTATAAACAATGGATTTTTATTATCTGCAACTGGTTGTATTTGTTGTATAGTAGGCTGTTTTGTACTACCATTATAGTTAAAGGAAACTGATTGATTGGAAGAAATTTTATAATTAAAATTCACTCTTGGAAAAACATTAGTGTAGTTGTAAGCATAGGAAGTGTCTTTTATCAAATCTTTTTGATTAAAATTTGCGAAAGCTATATTACCGCCAGCAGAAATATTCAACTTCTTTTTATTGTAATTAAAAGTTACTCCAGCAAGGTTGGTAAGAATTGAATAGTTGAAACTATTGCTGTATTTTGCATTTAAACTATCGTATTTTCCTGCTGTATTTTTATCGTAACTAAGTACTTTATTTTGAGATTTATTTATGTTTAAACCATAACTTAATTCCATCAAAAAGTTTTTTGCTAATTGTTCGGTATATGCCAATTTGGTAGTTAAAATATGGCTTTTGGAGTTGTTTATTTTCTTTTGGTCTGTTGTATCAGAAAAACTTACAATACCCAGTTTATTGTAAAAATCATTTTCAGAAAATAAAAAACTTGTACTATTATTTTCATCTAATCTGTTGTTGATATTTAATGATAATGTTCTTCCCACTTTTTTAAATTTCTTTCTAAAAAGTATATTAGCAGATAGGGATTGGTTATTGGCATCAGAAGCATTTTTTCTATTGCTTGTATTTACAAAATTTCCAGCATCATTCAATGATTCGCTGTAGTATAAACTGCTTCCTATTGTTTTTCCTTTAACTCCTGTAATGCTTGTTTTTACTGATAAAGAGCTATCTATCATCCAATCGAATGTGCCACTAATACTGTGTTTATCTTTATTACCCCACACATTTCTTTTTTCATTGTTAAAAAATAATGTATCAGGTAAAATAGATTGCGAACGTGTAGTGCCAAACCCCTCATTTAAAACTTTTCCATACTTATAATTTCCGTTGAGTTGTTGTTTATCATTATTAAATTTATTGGCATAATTTATACCCGTACTCCAACTTTTAGGAATTCCTTCTCCCCAATAATTAGGACTATCAAAATCACCTCCATCAAAATACATAACCATACCACCTCCATCATCAGAACCTGAAAACATACCCATATCATTGCTGCCATATTTTCCCATTTCGTCCCAGTTCAAACCTGTTTTTCCTGTACTGCTTGCTATTCCAAAAACAGATAGTTTCCTTTTATTTTTAAAACTATTAGCCATTAAATTATTGTTCCAAATATCATTAGCACCACCAGCACTTGCTTCTAATTTTCCAAACCAACCTTTCTTAATATTGTCTTTTAATTTTAAATTTATTGTTCTTGTAGTTTGTCCATCATCAACTCCTGTAAATGTTGTTTGGTCGCTTTTTTTATCAAAAACCTGCACTTCATTTACCATATCTGCATTAAGGTTTTTTGTAGCAATAGTGGGGTCATCACCAAAAAACTCTTCGCCATCTACAAGCACTTTATCTACTCTTGTTCCTTGTGCAGTGATGTTGCCTTTTTTATCCACCTGAATACCAGGAAATTTTTTTAATAAATCTTCTACTGTTGCACCTTCTTTTACTTTAAAACTATCAGCTTTATAAACAATAGTATCGCCTTTCATTCTTACTGCAGCAATTTTACTTACCACTGTTACATCTTCTAATAAATGAGCTTTTGTGGTAAGTATAATATTGCCTAAATCTGTTTCACTATTTGCATTAACAGAAAATGTATCAACATAATCTGCATAAGTAGGGTAGGTAACTAATAAAATGTATTTGCCTTCTTCTATATTTTTAATGAAAAAATTTCCGTTGGTTGTGCTTCTTGTATAAGTATATAATACTGAATCTTTGGCTCTTAATAATGCAACAACTGTTTTCGCAAGTTTTTGATGATTTAGTGTATCAGTAATAGTTCCTTTTATACTTCCTGTTTGTGCATATACATAAGTGCTACAAATAAAAAATATAAACAGTAATAATTTTTGTTTCATAATAATTTTGTTGCACGAAATATTTAAAGTGTAAATTGTGTTGGCTTGTGTACAAAATACTTTGAGCTTTTTTCAATTACAAAAGTTGTTATTAGAAATTTAAGTTAAAATATTTTCAGTAAAAATAATATGGCAAAAAAAGTTGTTCATAATAAAAAAGACGAAAGGCATATTTCTAATATAAAAGGCAAAAAGCAAATTTTGCATCACTCGCAAACTATTGAATTGCCTGAAAAACCTACTATTACAGCTAAAAAATATGAAGAACAATATTTTATAGATACTTCAAAACCTGTGTGGAATTATTCTTTATTTACAGATGAAGATGTAAATAATTTTAAGAATGGCACGCACTACAGTTTGTATAAATATTTTGGCAACAAACAACTGCAAGTTTTAAATACACAGGGAACTTACTTTGCTGTTTGGGCACCCAATGCTACTTATGTTTCAGTAATAGGATATTTTAATAAATGGAGTGTAAAAGCTCATCCTTTATTTGTAAGAAAAGATAAAAGTGGAATTTGGGAAGGTTTTATTCCTAATATTTTAGCTGGAGAAGCGTATAAATATCATATAGTTGGTTATAAAGGGTTAAAGGTTAATAAAGGAGATCCTTATGCACATTATTGGGAAAAAAGACCAGATACAGCAAGCATTACATGGGGAACTTATTATGAATGGAAGGATGCAAAATGGATGCAAGAAAGAAAAAAACACAATTCATTAAATGCCCCTTGGAGTGTGTATGAAGTGCATCTTGCAAGTTGGATGCGACCAGAAAAAAACAACGAAAATGTTTATAATACTTATCAACAAATTCAAGAAAGATTAGTGCCTTATTTACAGCAAATGCAATTTACACATGTAGAGTTTATGCCTGTTATGGAACATCCTTTTGATGGAAGTTGGGGTTATCAAGGTACAGGTTATTTTGCACCTTCCAGCAGGTTTGGAAGCCCACAGGATTTTGCTGCATTAATAGATGCTTTTCACCAAGCAGGCATTGGTGTTATTTTAGATTGGGTGCCTTCGCATTTTCCTTATGATGAGCATGGCTTGTATATGTTTGATGGAACGCATACTTACGAATATGCAGATATGCAAAAAGGCTATCATCCCGATTGGAATAGTTATGTATTTAATTACAAAAGGGGAGAAGTAAAAAGTTTTTTAATAAGCAGTGCAAGATTTTGGTGCGATAGATTTCATATTGATGGTTTTAGGGTAGATGCTGTTTCATCTATACTTAGATTGGATTACAGCAGAAAAGAAAATGAATGGCAACCCAATGAATTGGGTGGTAATGGAAATTTAGAAGCCATTGATTTTATTAAACAATTAAACGAAACTTTATACCGAGATTTTCCTGACATTCAAACCATTGCTGAAGAAGCTACAGATTGGCCTAAAATAAGTAAACCTGTTTTTGAAGGTGGCTTAGGTTTTGGTATGAAATGGATGATGGGTTGGATGAATGATACCTTGCGTTATTTTAAAAGAGAAGTTAATGAGCGACCATTTCATCAAGATGAATTTACATTTAGTATGATGTATTTTTATGATGAAAATTTTATGTTACCTCTCAGTCATGATGAAGTGGTGCATGGTAAAAGCCCAATGATTTTTAAAATGCCTGGCGATGCTTGGCAAAAATTTGCTAATCTACGTTTGCTTTATACTTATATGTTTACACATCCAGGTACTAAACTTTTATTCATGGGTAATGAATTTGCTCAAACCACAGAATGGAATTTTAAATCAGAATTGGATTGGGCATTAACAGATTTACCAAGTCATGGAGGAATGTTGTATTGTGTACAAAAATTAAATGAATTATATAAAAATTACCCTGCATTATACGAAAATCAGTTTAATAAAAATGGTTTTGAATGGATAGATTTGAATCATCGTTCAGATGCTGTAATTGCTTTTATGAGAAAAGGAAAAAATCCTAAAAATAATGTGCTAATCATTTTAAACATGACTCCAAAAGTTCACAATAACTGGAAAATTGAGGTAAAAGGCAAGTCTATTTGGAAAGAAATTTTTAATAGTGATGATAAAAAGTTTTGGGGCACAGGAGATGTTTATAATACTGAAATTCATTACGAAAAAAAGAGCAAAAAAAGCAATAAATATGTATTAACAGTAAACTTACCTGCATTAAGCGGTATTGTATTAGCTTAATTTAAAGTTGCATTTTCAAAAATAAACCTTTAGTTTTATGTATCTTTTTTCAGAATATTATGTAAAACAACAAGTTCTATAATCTATAAAAAGTACAAACTTAATTTACTTTTAGTTTACAAAATAAAAACTACATGTTAAGCGTTAATAGATATAGTATAAGGCTTTTAGTTGTTAAAAATTCAAATAAATTATTTAAAAAACAACCAATTGCCAATGGTAAAATTAGGTTTCAGTACATAAATCCATTTAATACAAATTATGTTCTTGATTGTTCCAATATCCAAATCACGTCTATGAAATATTTATTTATTTTAATGGTAGCAGTATTTTTTTCGAGTACTGTTTATGCAGAAGCACAAAAACCTTCTAATAATGCAGATAGTGCAGCTTTTTATTTTTCAAAAGCAAAAAATTCAAGAGCTACACGAATGTTTATTGATGCAGAAAAATATTTTCTAAAAGCCATACAATTTGATGAAAATAATATAGAAATAAGATTAGAATTTGCAGATTATTTTGTTGAAATACGTAAATACGTTTTGGCTAATCAACAATACAGAGCTATTGTAGAAAATAACCCTAAACATAAAGTTGCACTTACTAAATATATTGAGCTTTCTTTTCTTCAAAGAAGATGGACTGAAGTTATAAAGTATGGAGAAATTGCATTTGCCAACAATGTAAAAGTTGCTAAGCTAAATTACATGATGGGCAAAAGTTATTATGAAGATGAAGATTATGGCAAAGCAAGAAGATATTTAACTGCCCAAATTAATGAAACCCCCAGCGATAAAGAAACTGTTACTTTATTAGGAAGAGTTTTTGTAGAAATGAGTATGTACAATGATGCAATAGCCATGTATAAAAAAGCTATTGAAAGCAATCCTGATGATTATGAATTAATGTACGAAATAGGCTTATTGTATAGTGCTCAAAACAACGATAGAGAGGCAGTAAAATATTATGAAATGGCTGCTACTAAAGGCATAAAGCAAGATTTGGCTTTTCTACAAAACTTAGGAACAGCTTATTTAACTTTTGATATACCCAAAGGAGTAGCAGTTTTAAATAAAGTATTAGAGAAAAAACCAGGCGATGTAGAAATTCTTACACAAATAGCACAAGCTTATTATAAAGCAGGTCATTATGCAACGGCTCATGAACTTTTCTTTAAAATTTATGAAAATGATAAAAGAAATGCAAAAGCATTGTATATGGCAGGCTTATCATTAATTAAAAATGGTAAAAAAGAAAAAGGTGCTCAAATGTGCGATAAAGCTATTGCTATGGAACCTCAATTAGGAGATTTAAGAACACAGAAATCCGTGCTTTAGTTTGCAGTTTTCTTTTCTAAAATTATATTTCTTATAGTTATAAGTTTGGTATCAATTCCTTCTTTTATAGCATTTGATGAAGGTGGTATAATAATGTCAGGAATAATTCCTCTTCCTTTAGGTCTGTTTTTATTCATTACCATTCTGTACATAGGCAAAGAAATTCTAAGTTTACTATTAGGCAACACTATTGTAGGAATGTGTACAGCAGAATTGCCATAAAAACCACCTCCTGTTTCTTCTCCTACAACTGTTACATTATTTTGTCCTTGCAAAGTGCTAATAAACATAGTGGCTGCAGAAAAAGTATAACCTCCTTGTACTAAATATATATTTCCATAGAAATGATATTTTGATTTTGGTTTAAAATAATGGTTTTCAAACCTTCTAAAATGAATTAAATTATCTGCCTCTTTATGAGCAAGAAAATTCATTGCCAGCCAATACAAACCCCATTCTTTAATATATTTTCTATGAGGAAAAGTTCTTGAAATAGCAGCCACTGTATCAGCAAACTTAAAAGGCTTATCTACAAAATATTGTAAAAATCTTTTTGTAGCTGCCATGCTTCCACCTCCATTTTGTCTTAAATCTATTACTACATTTTCAATTTTATTTTCTTCAATATTTTGTAAAGATTTTTTAAAAAAACTTCTTAATCGTGCATTGCTAAAAGTATTTAGTTTTATATAAGCTGTGTTTATACTTGTATCAATTTGCATACTTCTTTTTGATAAAATTCTTGACTGTCTTCTTTCTTTTCTTGTAGGTTTAGCAAGTGTTGTAGCTTTTTTTGAACTTTCCTTTTTTATAGTTGTATCAATTTTAGGGGCGAAGTTTTTAATTGTTGAAATTGCTTCTTTGCCTGCACTATCTATATAAGTAATTGCATAAACACTATCTAAGCCCCAACAGGTTTTATACCATGCAGGAAAATTTAAACTTACAGATTGGTTTTTATAATTTTCACTATAGCCATCTGTGCTTATACATTGAAAAATAGAATCTAAAATTGTTCTATTGTTTTTACCATTGATTGAGGTAATAATAGTACCTCTTTTAAAAATAGTATCCTTGTTAAAAGCATTTACCAAAACTACAAGACTGTCGTCCCAAGCCTTTAAAAACAAAGGAAACATGGGGTATTGATATTTTTGTGTATGTGTAGAAAAATCTTGTGAAAAGCGTACAGATGTATGTCCACAGCGAATTTTACTTACAATGCTTGCAACTTTATTTTTTACCTGAATTTCATTTAATGAGTCTGGCATATTTTGATAAGCAGTTTCAAAAAAATAATCCAAACTATCTTTTGGAGTAAACCAATATAAAGATGGATGATTGGATTCAAGAATTTTTTTGAGCAATACAATATCTTCTTTTACTTTTTCGGCTGGTAATTTTTTGTTGTAAGTGTAATGAGGAATTTTGTAAGAAATACAAGAAGGAAAAAACAATGAAACTCCGATGAATACATACAAAGCTTTGTTATCAAAAAATATTTTTCTAAACACTTGCTTTAAATTTATTTTATTGTTTAAAAGCATTCCAGCCTTGTGCTGTTATATCAAAAGTATTGCCACCTTTAGTTTGTAGTTTGTAACCTTCCTCTAATTCAGTTATATAGCCTATTACAGCAATTTCTTCATTCAATGTAATTTTATCGTAATCTTCCTGTTGTAAGGTAAAAATTAGTTCATAATCTTCGCCACCATTAAGAGCACAAACAGTAGGGTCTAAGCCAAATTTAAAAGCAGCTGCTTTCGTTTTTTCATGAATAGGTAATTTATCTTCATAAATTTTGCAACCTACATTACTTTGCTTGCATAAATGCAAAACTTCACTACTAATTCCATCACTAACGTCCATCATAGAGGTTGGTACAATATTATTTTCTGTAAAAAAATCTATAATATCTTTTCTTGCTTCTGGTTTTAATAATCTTCCTACAATGTAATCTTCTCCTTCTAAATCTGGTTGTATTTTAGGGTTTTCAAGAAAAATATTTTTCTCTCTTTGCATTAATGTTAATCCTAAAAATGCTGCACCTGTATCGCCAGTTACACAAATTAAATCTCCTTTTTTTGCAGTACTTCGTTGAATAAATTTATCAGGAGTTACTTCACCTAAAGCAGTAACAGAAATGATAAAGCCTTTTTGCGATGAGCTTGTATCGCCACCAACTAAATCTACATTATATTTTTCGCAAGCAGCATACACACCTTCATAAAATTCATTCAATGCTTCTACACTAAATCTATTACTAAATGCAACGCTTAATGTAATTTGTGTGGGTGTTGCATTCATAGCATAAATATCACTCAGGTTTACAATTACACTTTTATAACCTAAATGCTTTAAAGGCGTGTACATTAAATCGAAATGAATGCCTTCTATTAATAAATCAGTTGTTATTACTGTTTGTTTGCCAAAATGATCTATTACTGCTGCATCATCACCAATTCCTAAAATGGTAGAAGCATTTTTGATTTCAAAATTTTTGGTTAAATGTTCTATTAAGCCAAATTCACCTAAGCTGGTTATTTCTGTTCTTTGTTCCATAAAAACTTTTTTAAAAATAATTTAATTGCAAAATTTATTGATGGCTTCTTGCGGAATACTAACTTTCTTTTTAGTAACATAATCAAAGCACATCATTCCTGTTTTTGCTTTACCTGCAATTATATTTTTATCATTTACAATTATTTCCAGCAAATAAAATATATCAAAACCAATTTTATCAAAGTTGGTAGCAGTTACTGAAATTTTAACAACATCGCCATACTTTAATTCATGTTTAAATTCTAAGGCTGCATCTGCCATTATAAGGCTTGTATTGGCAAAATTTAACTCACTGTAATCATAATAATTTAAGAATTGCATTCTTGCTTCGTGTATTAACGACAAAAAGCTATCATTGCCTACATGATTACCATAATTTAGATCTGTAATACGAACAGGAATTGAGGTAGTAAAAGAAAAATTTTCTGGGAGTTCTAATTTTATTCTTTGCATTGCTGCAAAATACAACAAGAAATGATATTTCAATCATTAACCTAACTAAACTAAATGAGAGAAAACTTTTTAAAGCAAAAACAACAATATTGTAGTAAGTAAAATGAGGCTTCCTGTAATAAGTGCAGCTAATATTTTTTTATTAGGAGTTTTAATATTAAAGCGATTTTTTGTTAAACCTTCTTCTGCATCTAATTTATTGCAAATTCTATCCCATATATAATTTGGTGGTGCAATTTCTTGTACCATTAAGTAAGATATTTTAGCCTCTTTAGTAATACTTGAAGAATTAGACATCACTTTCCAGCTTTCTTTTAAAATTTCGTTACTATTTTTTTTTGATGTTAAAAACATACAATAGGCTTTTTTGATAGGATGAATGATAGGTTAACTTTTCTATAGATGAAAGCATAAAATAAAAGGTTGCATTGTATTAAAAAAAGTCTTGTATTAGGATGATTTTTTCCCAAATTGAGACAAAAATTCAATTAATTGTTGCATGGCTTTTTTTCTATGACTGTATAAATTCTTTTCTTCCATAGGCATTTCTGCAAAAGTTTTATTGCTTCCATTGGGCATAAATACTGGGTCATAACCAAACCCACTATTACCTCTTTGTTCATCAATAATATTTCCTTTACAAACTCCTACAAAAAAATATTCTTTATTGTTAAGTATTAAAGAAATTACAGTTCTAAACTGAGCGGTTCTGTTCGTTTTATCTTTTAAATTAAATAATAGTTTTTCTGTATTATTCTTAAACTGTTTTTCATTTTCAGCATATCTGGCACTTTTCACACCTGGCTCGCCATTTAAAATTTCTACTTCTAAGCCTGTATCTTCACTAAAGCAATTCTTATTTGTTAATTGATGAATAGTATTGGATTTTTCAGAAGCATTTGCTTGTAAGGTATGGTGTGGCTCAGGAATATCAATTTCAATACCTGCTTCTTTTAGGCTTTTAATTTTAATATTATTTCCAAGTACCGATTTTATTTCTTGTACCTTATGTTCGTTATTGGTTGCAAAAATTAATTCTATTATTTCGTTCATATTTTCTTTAGAGGTTAAATATTAGCTTCAAACAATTCCATAATTTTCTTTTTTCAGCTTTTGCTTCGTTATTATTTTCTATCATGGAGTCTAAAGCATTTGCTTGGAGCCAAATAAAATTATTTGAATTAAAGGGTTCATATAATGTTGTTTGAAAAGGTAATTGTATTGCAGCAGAGTCAATAGCAAAAGCAATATATACAGTAGCTGCAAATTGATTTTTTAATACATTAAAATTTACTTTTTGATTAAAACAATTTACAATAGCCACATCTGCCATATTTAGTTTACATGCCAGTAAAATGTTATTTAAAAATGCCAAGTTATCATCTTTTATGTGTACAGCATTTTTTTCATTAATTAATAGAACAATATTTTTCTTATTTTCTCCTAAAAATGAAATAGCAGTTGAAACGCTTTGCTGTATTGATTTTTCTTTTACAATATCGTTAATAAGTACAAGATTATTTTTGTACATATTAGCAATAATAAAAGGAGGTAATTGATAATTATCTGAACTATTTTTCATTAATAATATTAACAGTTGTTAGTTTAAAAAAAAAACGTTTCTTTGCCACAAATATATTCTTTATGTCAGCAGTAACAGATATTAAAATAACAAAAGTAGAAACAAGCAGAATAAATGATGTATGTTTAGAATATACTCCTTTTGGGAAATATTTTTCTGACCACATGCTTGTAGCAGATTATGTAAATGGCGAATGGAGAAATGTAGAAATTAAACCTTATCAACCATTAGTTATTGAACCTTCTTTGGCAGCCATTCATTATGGTCAGTCTATTTTTGAAGGTATTAAAGCCTATAAATCTAAAGAGGGGAAAAATATAATTTTTAGACCCTTGGATAATTACCACAGATTTAATGTTTCTGCCGAAAGAATGCAAATGCCCACTGTGCCTGAAGAAATATTTATGGTAGGCATGAAAAAATTAATTGAATTAGATAATAAATGGATACCTACTTTACCAGACCATTCATTATATATCAGACCATTTATGTTTTCTACCGATCCATTAATTGGTGTTCGCCCTTCTGATACCTATAAATTCATGATTATTTTAAGCCCTACTGGACCTTATTATAACAAACCTATGAAAATTTATGTAGAAGAAAAATATACAAGAGCAGCACCTGGTGGCGTTGGTTTTGCAAAAAATGCAGGAAATTATGGTGCAAGTTTATATCCTACAAGCAATGCAAGATTACAAGGCTACGACCAAGTTTTATGGACAGACGCTTTTGAACATAAATACCTGCAAGAAGTAGGGACAATGAATGTGTTTTTTATTATAGGAGATAAAGCTGTAACCCCTTCCTTAGAAGATGGAACAATTTTAGCTGGTATTACAAGAGATAGCTCTAAAACTATTTTACAAAAAATGGGTTTGGAAGTAGAAGAAAGAAAAATTTCTATAGATGAATTGATAGAAGACCATAAAGCAGGTTTATTAAAAGAAGTGTTTGGTACAGGAACAGCTGCTTCTATTTCTTTCATTAGAGAATTAAAATACAAAGACTATGTAATGCAGTTTAATGTTGATGAATGGAAAGTTTCTCCAGAATTAAGAGATAGATTAAACAACATTAGATACG
>JAIXLB010000071.1 GCA_026931905.1 Chitinophagales bacterium | reverse complement strand
AGTTTAATTAATGGTGTATTACCAATGGTTTCAAGAATGTTATTTTTAATATCCATAGCAAAAAATTTGTTGCAAAAGTAAGGGTTTATACTTAGGCTAACATTTGTAAGTATTTGGGATTGTGAGGAATTTTCTTCAACTTTTTTACAGAAAACAAGTAGCACTAACACAACAAAAGCTGACTTGAAAGTCAGCTTTTGTTTTTAAAAAAATTATTACTTTAATGTTACCGGAATAGAAGTTGCACATATTTTTTTTAGTTCTTCAATTTGTTTTTGCAAATCATCTATCTTGTTTTGTAGTTCAAGAATTTTTTTGCTGTCTGAGTTAGTTTGATTTAATCTGAATTCAGTCATACTACTTTTCAAAACATAACCATCTTCATCAATAACCAATATATACCCTTCACCAGATTGTAGGTTCTCAAATCTTACGCCACTCGTTGCAGAATATTCAGAAGGAATAGTACAATCCACGTGAAGCTTAGTTGTTGGAGCTGCAGAGCCTGTTCCGATTCCTGTTCTACCAAAGAAATCATTAAAAAAATCAGTTCTAAAAGTTGTACTGTTTATCCTTGTCCTCAAAGAAAATGAACCTGAACCCGTATATCCTGTTGTTCCAGCTGGAGGAGATTGTAACCCATTTGCATACGTTGCTGATGAGCCATCCATACCTCCATACTTATCTATACTTACTCCATTAAATGCTCTTAAAAATAAGTCTCCATGTTCGATTTCAAGAATTCCTTGGCTACCTAAATAACTTCCACTAAAACTATTTAATTGTGTCGAGGGCGACCCACCTAAAAGTGATGAGGGTAATCCAATATGTAATTTTCTAAAAGAAACAAAACGATTATCTTGAACCCAAATTCTTTCAGAATTATTTCTTCGTATGATAAAGTCATAGTTGTTGTTAGTGCCGATATACTGACTAGAACCTGTGATATTATTGCCCCCTAAAAGCCAAGCATTTGGGTTTCCAATTGTAGAAGCATCTCTCCAAAACACATTACCGTCACTATCAATAACTAAAACCTTGGACTCATTTACATTAGTGATTCCTTCAAATCTTACAGATCCTGTGGTATGGAGTTGTGCAGTAGGGGCATCAGTACCAATGCCGACATACATGTCATTCAAGTCTCTATCTTCTGTAACTGTATATAAAATGCCGTGTCCTTTTCCTACCCAACCTTGCGAGTGTCCAAAAAAGCTAATACTAACTAGTAGAACTAATAAACAACTTAGATACTTTTTCATAAAAAATATTTAATGGTTAAAAAAACGTCGTAGTCTATATGTTATTTTATTGTAGCGTGAAGACTTAAACATTAGATTATACGTAGGTTGTAAACTTTCCCTAACAATCAGTTCACCTACTCTTTTTTGAGGCTTTAGTACAGCAAGTGATAAACCGCCCCATATTGAACCTTTTTCGGAATTATGATATTTATCTTTAAAAAAATTACCCGGTAAAAAATCTATATCAACAAAATGTACATAATCATTTTTTGTCCAATCAGCAGTTATAATTCCTTTTCTACAAATTGGATTAAAACTATCGTGGAATATTATATATAAATCAACAATGGGAATGTAATTATTCAAAACTGAATTAATATCTGCCCTTACACCTTCTGTTGAATGATCGCCATCAATGAGAATAAAACCTAGTTTATCACCATTTAATTCTATCTTTTTTAAAATTTCTGGTAATAAAACCTTAGAATCACCAGTATGGAATTCAACATTTTTTGTAAACTCATTTTTTAATTTTCCATGTACTTCATTGCTAAAATCTAAGGCATATACTTTTTTACACACTTTACTTAAAACTTGCAAGCTTCCTCCTTGTGCATTTCCTATTTCAATTGCAACTTCAGGGTTGATTTTATTCACTAATCCGATAAAAGCAAGTTTTTCCCATCTTGTCATTTGCCAAAATTTTGGGAATTCATCTTCATAAAATGAAGGAGAGTTAGAGTCAAACTTATAATTGTCTATCATACCTAATTGTTATTTTATTTTGTGAAAATAATATAAACTTTACTATATATCAATCTTCAATTTTAAATTATGTCTAATTGTTATTAGAAAGTATCGTACTGTAACAGTGTCAAATGAAATAATTAGTCCTTAATTATAATAAATCCTAATTACTTTCGCCACAAATTTTTTTACATGCCATTACAGTTAAATCGCCCATTGGCGTTTATAGATTTAGAAACAACAGGCGTTAATATTAGTGCAGATAGAATTGTAGAAATTGCTGTTGTGAAAGTTTTGCCAGATGAAACCAAACAGGTAAAAAGAAAATTAATTAATCCGCAAATGCCTATTCCTGCTGGTGCTACACAAGTACATGGTATAACTGACGAAATGGTAAAAGATGCTCCAACTTTTAAACAAGTAGCTAATGAAATAAAACAATTTTTGGAAGGTTGTGATATAGGAGGATATAATAGTAACAGGTTTGATATACCGTTATTAATAGAAGAATTTTTAAGAGTAGGCATAAACTTTTCTGAGCAGGGAAGAAAATTTGTAGATGTACAAAAAGTATTTCACATGATGGAGCAACGTACATTAAGTGCAGCTTATAAATTTTACTGCAATAAAAGTTTAGAAGATGCACATAGTGCAGAAGCTGATGCAACAGCTACTTGGGAAGTTTTAGAAGCTCAGGTACTACGTTATCCTCAATTAGGAAATACGGTAGAAAGTATTGTGAAATTTACAGGTGAAGATGATATTGTAGATTTTGCCAGAAGATTTATAAAAGTGAATGGGGTAGAAATTTTTAATTTTGGGAAACACAAAGGAAAACCTGTAACACAAGTAATTAAAGAAGAACCTCAATATTACGATTGGATGATGAAAGGAGATTTTGCAATGGATACCAAACAAAAATTTACTGAAATTTTAAATCGTACTTTGTTAAAAAAAGACAAATGATTTTATAAATTACAAGCATACAATTTAAAAAATATAACGTAATGATTATTTTAGCTCCTTCAAAAAAGATTATCTATTAGTTTGGAAAAAATAGTAATTATACCAACCTACAATGAAAAAGAAAATATAGCTAAAATTTTAGCTGCTATTTTTTCTTTACAACAAAATTTTCATGTGTTGGTAATAGATGATGGAAGCCCTGATGGTACAGCACAAATTGTAAAAGATTTATTTAATACTTATCCCCAACAATTATTTTTAGAAGAAAGAAAAGGAAAATTAGGTTTAGGTACTGCATACATACATGGCTTTAAATGGTGTTTAGAAAAAGGCTATCAATTTATTTTTGAAATGGATGCAGATTTTTCTCACAATCCCAATGATTTAATACGTTTATACAATGCTTGTAAAATAGATGGTGCAGCTATGTCAATTGGTAGCAGATATGTTGCAGGAGGAAAAATTGAAAACTGGCCTCTTGACAGACATATTTATTCAAGAGGAGGTGCATTTTATACTAAGCTTATAACATGGATGCCTGTAAACGATCCTACTGCAGGTTTTGTGTGTTATTCAAGAAAAGTTTTAGAAACCATAAACTTAAATAAAATTCAATTTGTAGGATATGCTTTCCAAATTGAAATGAAATTTATAACTTGGAAACTTGGATTTACTATCAAAGAAGTTCCTATAGTATTTATTGATAGAAAAGAAGGGGTAAGTAAAATGAGCAAAGGCATTATTAAAGAAGGTGTATTGGGCGTATTAAAAATGAAATGGCAAAGTATGTTTGGCAATTTGCTGCAAAACATGAAAAGATAAAACCAATAACTTACAATTTGTGTTTACAAACAACTTCATCAAAAAAAATCTCTAAAACATACAACACTTTTTAACTACACATGAAAGCAGCCTTAATAAAATTACATATTGCTGTATTTCTTTGGGGATTTACTGGTGTATTAGGAAAAGCTATTGAATTAAACGAAGGTTTATTGGTTTGGTATAGATTATTATTAACTGTTGTTTTTTTATGGTTGCTGTTGGTATTTAAAAAACACCAGTTTGCAGTGCCTTTAAAAACTGCTATAATGTATGCTAGCATTGGTGTTATCATTGCTTTGCATTGGGTGTTTTTCTATGGTAGTATAAAATATTCCAATGTTTCTATTGCTTTAGTATGTTTATCTTCTGCAGGAGTTATGACTGCTTTTTTAGAACCTATAATGACAAGAAATAGAATTGTATGGTATGAAGTTTTGTTAGGCTTAATTGCAGTAATAGGTATTTACCTGATTTTTTTATTTGATTCAAAATTTCGTATTGGAATTATTCTTGGTTTAATTGCAACTTTATTAAGTGTTATTTTTTCAATTATCAATAAAAAAATAATTGTAAAAGTGCAACCAAAAACTTTAATGTTTTATCAATTAATTGGTGGCTTTGTTGTGCTAACATTATTAATGCCATTGTATTTAAAAGCATTTCCTACCAATAAATTAATACCAACTTTCAGCGATTTTATTTGGCTTATTGTTTTATCATTGGCTTGTACCATTTTGTCAATGGATTTATCTTTACAAGCTTTGAAAAAAGTTTCTGCATTTACACAAAACCTTACTCTAAATTTAGAACCTGTTTATGGTATTGTACTTGCGTTTGTTATTTACAAAGAAAACAAAGATTTAAGCAGTACATTTTATATAGGATTGATATTAATATTCTCTACTGTAGCCTTACAAATGTTTAGAGTAATAAAACCGAAAGGTATAAAAAAGAATACAGCATAATTATTTTCCTATTAATCATCGTACTTTCTTTTTTTAGTAGGCTTGTATTCCAATTCTTCTAAAAGTGCTTCTGGAGTTGGGTTTTTTGTTATTGCAACAGCTACTTGAAATAAGGCAACCAATAAAATAAAAGACATAATAACTTCGCCCCAAGTTATCCAATAACCCCACCAACTATATACTACAGCTTTTTCAGGATGTGTTGTATTATAAATAACAGTTAGTTTTTTATTCTCTGGTAAATTTCTTAAAACATAACGTGCATCTACAGCATATTGTGTTGCATTATCATAAAATACAGCTTTAGGAATTGTATTTTGATATGTACTATCTTGCAACCAATGAATAGTAGCAGGAGCTGTTTCTCCATCAAAAAAATCTGGCTCTCTGCTATATAAAATGTACAAAGCCAAACAAGCAAAATATAAAATAGCGATGCCTTTGTACATATAAAATTATTATGCCCAAAGATTTTCAGGATATGCTCCTTCTTTAATTAATGTATCAATGCTTGCTTGAACTTCTGGTGCATCTTCTTTATACGTTACACCAAACCATTGTGCATCTGTAGCAATTACCTGTACTTTACCACTATTGGTTTTTACAACTTTATCTACAATAAGTGGAATAAAAAATTCACTCTTAGGGTTATTAATTTCTTTATCTAAAAAATCGCCAAAATATTTTTCACACTGTGCTATAATATTTGGATGAAAGCCAAAAAAATTCATACTTACACTTGAATTTTCATCAACTTCATGTAAGCCACTTTCATCTTCATAAGTTATAATTCCTTTTTCGTTTCTATATATTTTAGTGCGTTCATTTATATCAATTAAATTTCCATTTGCATCTACATTACATACACCACGACTTACGCTACCATTATCACTCAATGTTTTTTTAAGCTCGTAACCTATAATTGCATAATTGTTTTCAGCAACTGAAGTGGTTAAAAACTGATATGCTTTTACAAAAGCATCTTTGCCATAATAATCATCTGCATTAATTACAGCAAATGGTTCATTTACTTTTTCTTTACAACAAAGAACAGCATGTGCAGTGCCCCAAGGTTTTTTTCTTTCTGCTGGTATTATTCTGCCTTCAGTAAAACTTTCTAATTGTTGAAATACATAATCTACTTTTATTTTTCCAGCCAATTTTTTTCCAAAATTATCTTCAAACATGTTTTTAAATTCTTCACGAATTATAAAAACAACTTTTCCAAAACCTGCTTGTATAGCATCGTAAATACTATATTCCATAATTGTTTCACCATTGGGTCCAAAGCCTTGTGTTTGCTTCATACTTCCATAACGGCTTGCCATACCTGCTGCTAAAATTACTAATGTTGGTTGCATAATTTTAATTTAAAAACGCTGCGAAGATAATTGTTTAAGCATGATAAGATGCATCTACTTGTTTACTTTTTCTTTAAAAAATAGTTAAACTATTGCTTAAAAAAATTAAATGATGATAGAAAATAGTTTGTACCGTTATCAAAATATTAAAATTGCATTTTTGCATTTTATTGTTATATAACTAATATTGCACCAATCAAAAGCAATTTTTTACAAAAAAAATGCTTGTTTGATTTGTAGTATATTTTGAAAAAAGTGTAGTAGTAAAATTAATTATGGCAAAAAATTTATTAATAGTTGAGTCTCCTGCAAAAGCCAAAACAATAGAAAAAATTTTGGGTAAAGATTTTGAAGTTAAAAGTTGTTTTGGGCATATAAGAGATTTAGAAAAAGATGATATGGGTATTGATGTAAACAATCAATATCAACCCAGATATATTGTGCCAGATGAAAAACAAAAAGTGGTTAATGATTTAAAGAAATTATCTAAAGGAAAAGAAGTTTGGTTAGCCTCCGATGAGGATAGAGAAGGAGAAAGTATAAGCTGGCATTTGGCAGAAGTTTTAAACTTAAATCCTAAAGAAACTAAGCGTATTGTATTTCATGAAATTACTGCACCTGCCATAAAAAAAGCTGTTGCTAATCCACGTTTAATTAATATGGATTTGGTAAATTCTCAACAAGCAAGAAGAGTGTTGGATAGATTAGTAGGTTTTGAATTAAGCCCTGTATTATGGAGAAAAATAGGAATGCAAAGAAGCCTTAGTGCAGGGCGTGTACAAAGTGTTGCTGTAAGATTAATTGTAGAAAGAGAAAGAGAAATAAATAATTTTTTGGTTGAAAGCAGTTATAAAATTGAAGCCATTTTTTCAGCCAATGATATTACAGGAAAATTGGTAAATTTTAAAGCAGAAAGCCCTTTAAAAATTAAAGAACAAGTTAATGCAACGAACTTTTTAGAGAGTTGCAAAAATGCCCATTATACCGTAAAAGATATTCAAGTAAAACCAGCAAAACGTACACCTGCTGCACCTTTTACAACATCTACATTACAACAAGAGGCTTCCAGAAAATTAGGTTATGGAGTAAGTAAAACTATGTTGCTTGCACAAAAGTTATATGAAAGCGGTAAAATAACTTATATGCGTACAGATAGTATTAATTTAAGTGATACTGCTTTAAACGATATAAAAAATCAGGTAACAGAAGTGTATGGTAATAAATATTATCAACCCAGAAAATTTAAAAACAAAAACGAATCTGCACAAGAAGCTCATGAAGCCATAAGACCAACTTACATGAGCAATCAAACTATTGCAGATGATGAATCCAGAAGATTGTATGAACTTATTTGGAAACGAACTATTGCTTGCCAAATGAGTGATGCGGAATTTGAAAAAACAACTGCTAAAATTAATATCAGCACCAATAATGAAGAACTAATAGCTTCTGGTGAAGTAATGAAATTTGATGGATTTTTAAAAGTATATTTAGAAGGTAAAGATGATGAAGATGATGACAATGAAGAAAGCATTTTGCCCCCATTAAAACCTAATCAATCATTAGTGTTTAATGAAATGACAGCAACTGAAAAATTTACAAGACCAGCTCCAAGATATACAGAAGCAAGTTTGGTAAAAAAATTAGAAGAATTAGGAATTGGTCGCCCAAGTACTTATGCACCAACCATTAGCACTATTATTAAAAGAAATTATGTAGAAAAAAGAGATAAAGATGCTGTAAAAAGAGAAGTAAATATGGTAACACTTTCTGCAACCAATCATCTTTCTAAAAAAATAATAAAAGAAAATACTGGTGCAGAAAAAGCAAAACTTTTTCCTACTGATTTAGGTATTGTTGTTACCGACTTTTTAAACCAGCATTTTGATAAGATAATGAATTATGGTTTTACTGCTCAAATAGAAAAAGAGTTTGATGAAATTGCAGAAGGAAAAAAGAAGTGGAACTCCATGATTGATGGTTTTTACAAACCTTTTCATGAAAATATAGAACACACATTAGAAAATGCAGAAAGAGCAAAAGGAGAAAGAGAATTAGGCATTGATAAAGCAACAGGCAAAAAAATTGTTGCCCGAATGGGGCGTTATGGTGCAATGGTGCAAATTGGCGAAGCTAATGAAGAAGAAAAACCACGTTTTGCAAAACTAAAACCTACGCAAAGTATTGAAACCATTACATTAGAGGAGGCTCTTGAATTATTTGCTTTGCCCAAAGTTATTGGCGAACTTAATGGTGTAGAATTAAGTGTAAATGTGGGGCGTTTTGGACCTTATATAAAATTGGGTGAGCAATTTATTTCTATTCCTAAGAATGAAGATTTATTTGAAATTGATATGGATCGTGCAAAGGAATTGATAGAAGCAAAACAACAAGCAGATGCACCTGTGGCAACTTACAATAATTTGCCTGTAACAAAAGGTAAAGGTCGTTTTGGACCTTTTATAAAATGGAATGATATGTATATCAATGTGCCTAAACGTTACAACTTTGATAGTTTAAGCAATAACGATATTGAGGAATTAATTGAAACAAAAATTAATAAAGAAGCCAATCGTTACATTCAGCAATGGGAAGCAGAAAAAATTAGTATAGAAAATGGAAGATGGGGAGCTTTTATTCGCTTCAACAAAAAAATGTTGAAACTTGGCAAAAAAACAGATGGAACAAAATACGAACCTGCTGAATTAGCTACTATAGATTTAGATACAGTAAAAAAAATGATAGAAGAGCAAATACCCAATGCTTTTGCAACTAAACAAAAAACAACAAAAACTAAAACTGCAAAAAAGAAAAAATAGAGTAGAGCTTATTTATTTAATAAAAAACAAAATAGTTATTTAGTAAAAACGATAGAAAATAATTGGCTCTTTTACTAATTATATAAATTTTCGTTTCTAATCTCGCAACTATATACCATTCACTACTTTTATTTTCGCACACCTTAAAAAATTTATTTGCAACAAAATATAAATATAGTTTTAGTTGGTAATCCAAACAGTGGTAAAAGCACATTGTTTAATAGCCTAACAGGATTAAACCAAAAAACAGGCAATTTTCCTGGTGTTACAGTAGATAAAAAAACGGGAAAAATTATTTTAAATGATGAGTACACTACCAATGTAATTGACTTGCCTGGCACTTATTCTTTATATCCAAGAAGAGCAGATGAATGGGTGGCTTATAAAGTACTCATGAATGCAGATGAAGAAATAATTCCTGATGTAGTTTTATTAATTGCTGATGCAAGTAATTTAAAAAGAAATTTACTTTTTTGTAGCCAAATTATTGATACTAAAATTCCTGTTGTGGTAGCTCTTACAATGAACGATTTAGCAGCTAAAAAAGGAATTAAAATTGATATTGAAGGATTAGAAACTGATTTAGGAGTTCCTGTTGTAGAAATAAATCCAAGAAAAGCTAAAGGCATTCAGGAACTTAAAAAAATAATTGCATTAGTTGCCAAACAAAAATCACTTTCTAAAAGAAATTTTATTGATAATAAATCTTTAGCACCAGAAAGCGTACAAGCCGTTCAAGAATTTTTACCAGAGTTGAATGATTACAATGCCATTCATTATTTAATCAATCATCATCAACTTATACAAGATACAATAGTTCAAGATAAAATAAATCAAGTAGCACAAGCAACAAATTTCAATGCTACAAAAACACAAGCAGAAGAGGTAATGCAGCGTTATCAACGCATTAGAAGCATAATGCAAAAAAATGTTTTTGTACCCGACCCAGCAGAAAAAAAATTATTTTCAGATAGAGTTGATAATATTTTGTTGCATAGAAAATGGGGTTACTTAATACTGTTGGCTGTTCTGTTTGTTTTGTTTCAAAGTATATTTTGGTTGGCACAATATCCAATGGATTTAATTGAGTATAGTTTTGCCCAATTAACAGGTTTTTTTTCTAATACTTTACCCAATACTTGGTGGAGCAATTTGTTTATTAATGGTATAGTAGCAGGTTTAGGAGGTATAGTAATTTTTGTACCACAAATAATGATATTGTTTGGGCTAATAACAATTTTAGAAGATACAGGCTACATGGCACGAATTAGTTTTTTAAGCGATAAACTAATGCGTAAAGTAGGCTTAAATGGAAAGAGCGTAATGCCTATGATTAGTGGCTTTGCTTGTGCTGTACCTGCTATAATGAGTACAAGAAATATTGAAAATAAAAAAGAAAGATTACTTACCATTTTAGTTACACCATTAATGAGTTGTAGTGCAAGATTGCCTGTTTATACCATTTTAATTGCATTAGCCATTCCTGAAAAATATTATTTAGGTTTTCTTAGCTTACAAGGTTTAGTAATGATGGGCTTGTATTTAATGAGCACTTTTATGGCATTGCTTGTAAGTTTTGTTTTAAAATGGTTTATTAAAATAAATGAAAAAAGTTTTTTCATTCTTGAACTGCCTTTGTATAGAAATCCACGTTGGAAAAATGTAGGAATTGTTATGCTTGAAAAATCTAAAATTTTTGTGGTAGAAGCAGGAAAAATAATTATGATGATAAGTTTGGTGTTGTGGTTTTTAAGCAACTATGGACCAGGCAATAGAATGCAAAAAGTAGAACAACATTACGAGCAGCTTATAGCACAAAATCCAACACAAACAGATTCTTTAGAAAAAATTGCATCTACTGAAAAATTAGAAAATTCTTATGCAGGGATTTTAGGTCAAAAAATTGAACCTGTTATAAAACCTTTAGGGTACGATTGGAAAATTGGTATTGCACTAATTACATCTTTTGCAGCAAGAGAAGTTTTTGTAGGTACAATGGCTACCTTATATAGTGTTGAAGAAAATGATAAACTTTCTTTAAGAGAAAAAATGCAAGCTGCTACAAAACCAGATGGCACAAAGGTTTATACACTTGCTACTGCTTTATCTTTAATGATGTTTTACATGTTAGCTATGCAATGTATGAGTACGTTGGCTGTGGTAAAAAGAGAAACAAAAACTTGGAAGTGGCCAATTTTTCAATTTATATATATGACAGTTTTGGCTTATGTAGTTAGTTGGGTGGTATATCAAATTTTTGTGTAGAAGTTTGATTAATCTACAAATTCTACATCATCTAAAATGTATAAATTTCTTTCGTTTTTTATTGCTTCCAATTCGTATCTATTAAATTCATAACTCATGTTAAAAGTTTCCATTAAATACGAAAGAATAAAACGTATAAAGCCTTTTTGTTGATATTGTTTTACATGGGTTATTTCATGCCTTACCCATTTTTTATTGCTTAAAAACTCCTCTCTTGTGGCATTGTGCAAGTGAATTGTTTTTCCAATTACCAAAGCCATTTTTTGTGCTTTTAAATTATAGGCTGCAAGTTTTGCAAATATGGATTTTTCTTTTATCCTCACCTTCATGTGCTACAATGTTTTTAAATAAATACTGTTATTGCAAAATAAAGGATTGTTATTACTCTGCAAAAATATTATACATTTATTTTTTAATTTAAGTGTAATAATAGCTCATTACCAATAGTAACCAATTTTAAACCAAAAACACATTTACTTTTACCATTAATCAAATTCAAATTGTTTTAAAAAACTTCAAATTTTATCTTTACATACATTATGAGTAAGAAGCAAATTAATTATTGGCTTTGTCAGTTTGGAGGTTGGCTGTTGTATGCTATGGCTATGTTATTTTTTGCAAATGTTTTTCGTAATAACATGAGTGATTTATTATGGAAAAGACTTTTCTTGTTTATTTTTTTAGGCATTTTTTACACACATTTGCTTCGTTTTTTTATTCATAAATTTCAATTAATGCCACCTTTACATGGCAAAAAGTGGTTTAGTTTTTTTGTTCTTATTCTTTTAATATGTGTTGCAAATAGCTTAACAATAAGCACATTAATTCAATATTTAGGCTGGTATAGAAAAGAATTTAATGGCACTATTGCTACACGTTTTGTTTTTACTTTATTCGATTCATCTCCCATTATTTTTGTTTGGTCTAGCATTTATTATATATGGCATTATGTAGAAGATGCAAGAAAAACAGAGGTAGATAAAATTAAACTAGAAAGTTTAGTAAAAGAATTAGAATTAAAAACTATAAAAAGCCATATCAATCCTCACTTTATTTTTAATGCACTCAACAGCATTAGAGCTTTGGTTGATGAAAATCCTGAACGTGCAAGAACTGCCATTACAGAACTAAGCAATATTCTTAGAAGTAGTATGAATACAGATAAAGCAGAAACTACTTCTTTAGAAAAAGAACTAAATATTGTACAAGATTATTTAGCTCTTGAGCATATACGATTTGAAGATAGACTTAAAGTAGAATATGATATTGATGAAGATACTTTAGACCTCCCTATACCTCCTATGATGTTACAAACCTTAATAGAAAATACTATTAAACATGCTATTAGCAAACAAAAAGAAGGAGGTGTAGTAAAAATTATTTCAAAATTTGCTGATGATTATCATGAAATAATTATTCAAAACACTGGTAAGATTTCTGATGATTTTAATACAGAAGGTTTTGGTATATCAAGCACAAAAAACAGATTGGCTTTATTGTTTGGCAACAAAGCCTCTTTTGAATTAAAAGATACTCAAAAAAATATGGTAGAAGCTATTATAAAACTACCTATAAATGAACACAAAGAAAATAAAACTGTTTCTCAGGAAACAACAAAAAATATTGAAACCAGATTAAAAGTTTTACCTAATCATTCATAAGCAAAAAATAATTTTCATTCATTAAACACTTTATATTATGGCTATTAAAACATTGATAATTGATGACGAAAGATTAGCAAGAAGTGAGTTGAAAAAACTTTTGAAAGAACATAAAGATATTGAAGTAGTAGATGAAGCTGCTAATGCAGATGAAGGTATAATGAAAATAGAAACTCTACAACCAGAGCTTATTTTTTTAGATATTCAAATGCCGGGTAAAACTGGTTTTGATTTATTAGCAGAATTGGAAAAATCGCCTAAAGTAATTTTTACTACAGCTTATGATGAGTATGCCCTTAAAGCCTTTGAAGTAAGTGCTTTGGATTATTTAATGAAACCCATAGAACCCAAACGCTTGAATGATGCTGTACAAAAACTATTGTACGAAATTCAAAAAGAAAAATATGGTGCAGGAAATTCAAGAGGTCCTTTAACCGAAGAAGACCAAGTTTTTGTAAAAGATGGCGAACGTTGTTGGTTTGTAAAACTTCATGAAATTCGTTTGTTTGAAAGTGTAGGCAATTATGCTAAAGTATATTTTGCCAATAACAAACCTTTAATTCTAAAATCGCTCAACTCATTAGAAGAAAGATTAGATGAAAGAACTTTTTTTCGTGCCAATAGAAAACACATTATTAACTTACGATGGATAGAAAAAATTGAACCTTATTTTAATGGAGGCTTATTGGTAGAATTAAAAGGTGATGAAAAAATTGAAGTAAGTCGTAGGCAAGCAGTGAAGTTTAAAGAAATGATGAGTTTGTAATTTATTGTTTATTGAATAGCGTAAGCAACTGTTGCTATGCTTAAAGATTTACAGCCACTATCTAAAATTATTTTACCACAAGACTCTAAAGTAGCACCTGTTGTTATAATATCATCTACCAAAAGAACGTGTTTGTTTTTAATTAAATTTTCATTTACAACAGAAAAAACTCCTTCCATATTTCTCCAGCGAGTAATACGATTATTGTGTGTTTGAGTTTCAGTAAAAACAGTTCTTGCAACTGCTTTAGTTGCTAATGGTTTTTTAAAAATAGTTGCAACACCTTCAGCAATTAATGCGGCTTGATTGTAACCTCTTACAGCCTCTTTTTTGGCATTGAGTGGCAAAGGAATGATAACTTCTATTTCATGAAATTTTTTTGAGTTTTGTAGTTGTGCACCTAATAAACTTCCTAAAAAATACCCTGCCTCTTTATTGCCTTTGTATTTTAATTGATGAATTAAATGCTGTATTAAAGTGTGTTTAGAAAAATAGAATGCAGCAGTTGCATATTGTATGGGTAATCTGCCATAAAACATTTTTTCAACATCATTTTCAGAAATATTTTCAAAGCCTGTTGTGGGTAATTTGGTTAAACAGTCAATACATAAAAATTGATTCTGTACAATATTATCAGAGCCACAACCTTCGCAATAATGAGGAAAAACTAAATGCAATAAATTGGAAATATGTGATTGAATTACATTGATCATTTATCAAAACAATTTTTGATACACTTCATGTACCTGACTTACAGCAACAATTTCAATTTTAAATGCTTTACTGTTGAACCCTTTTTTATTAAACTTACTTACAAAAATTTTTTCAAACCCAAGTTTTTCTGCTTCTGCAATTCTTTGCTCTATTCTGTTTACAGCTCTTATTTCGCCATTCAATCCTACTTCGCCAGCAAAACATATTTGTTGTGGCAAAGGCACATCTTCATAACTCGAAAGTAAAGCACAAATTACTGCTAAGTCTATTGATGGGTCTTCTACTTTTAAACCTCCTGCTATATTTACAAATACATCTTTTGTACCAAACAAAAAGCCTCCTCGTTTTTCTAAAACTGCTAATAATAATTGTAATCTTCTTAAATCAAAACCAGTTACAGTTCGTTGTGGTGTACCATAAACACTTTGTGTTACCAATGCTTGTACTTCAATCAATAAAGGTCGCATACCTTCTATTGTTGCAGCTATGGCACTACCACTTAATTGTTCTTCTCTTTGTGTAATTAAAATTTCGCTTGGATTATTTACAGTTCCCATTCCTTCACTTGTCATTTCATAAATACCCAATTCTGCTGTGCTGCCAAAACGGTTTTTTAAGGTTCTTAAAATTCTGTAAGCATAATGCCTATCGCCTTCAAATTGTAAAACTGTATCTACCATATGTTCCAAAACTTTTGGACCTGCAATAGTGCCATCTTTTGTTATATGCCCAATTAAAAAAACAGGTGTGTTGGTTTCTTTAGCAAATCTTTGAAACTCGGCAGCACATTCTTTTATTTGACTAATACTTCCTGCACCTGCCTCTATTAAATTGCTTTGTAAAGTTTGTACAGAATCCACAATTACTAATTGCGGTTTTAATTTTTTTATTTCTTGAAAAATGGTTTGTGTGCTTGTTTCTGTAAGTAAATAAAAATTATCGTTAGAAACTTTTAACCTGTCTGCACGCATTTTAATTTGTTGTTCACTTTCTTCGCCACTGATGTACAACACTGTAATATTATTCATCATTAAACCATGTTGTAAAAACAAAGTACTCTTGCCAATGCCTGGTTCTCCTGCAACTAAAACAATACTTCCTAAAACAATTCCTCCTCCTAAAACTCTGTTTAACTCTGCATCTTTGGTAACAATTCTTTTATCTTCTGTTGTTGTTACATGGTTTAAAGCAATTACTTTATTTTGTTTTTTTTCATTAGAATAATTACTCCAAATTTCATTTTTATTTTTTTCAATTACTTCTTCTACAAAAGTATTCCACTCATTACAACTTGGACATTTGCCCAACCATTTTGTACTTTCATGACCACAATTATTACAAAAGAAAGAAGTTTTAATTTTTGCCATAAAGTAAAGATAACTGCTAAACGATAAAATTATAAAGTGAGATTTGCTTTACAATGTTGAAT
>JAIXLB010000086.1 GCA_026931905.1 Chitinophagales bacterium | reverse complement strand
GCCAAAAAGAATGATTTTATAGCAGAACGTGGATTTCCTCTTAGTTTTAAAGAACTTTTTTCATTATGTAAAGAATATAGGAAAATAAAAAGTATTGATGCCAATGATTTTGTAATTCTGTTGACTAAAAGACGTAATTCGCTTAATTGGTTTAGCGCATTTGAAGACAAAAACTGTTTTGTACACACAGGAGACTGGGAATTTATTTCTGATATTGAGTCAAAGTACCCAATAGCATATCAGGTGATTGAAAATGTTATGGCTTCTTTAATGGAGGTTAATATTGCAATGATACCTAATAAATTTATACATCACCCTTCTATAGGATGTATGAATGATTTTTGTCAATATAAGCAACAAATCTTATTAAAACTTAAAACAGCTGATATTTGTAGAACTTGTAGTGAAGAAATACTTCGGAAAGGAGTTGAACTTCCGGTAATAATGCAAGTACTAGATATTTTTGAAGGGATAAGAGAGGAGTTTCTTTTTAAAAAATATTTATATCAAAATCAAAACCCTTCACGACTTGTAATTAGTAAAGATGTTAAAATTACACTTCCGGATTTAAATGGTCTCGAAATAAGGCTTACTCCTTTATTTAAAACCCTCTACTTGTTTTTTTTAAACCATCCTGAAGGAGTAAAGGTAAAAGATTTAGTGGATTTTAGAAAAGAACTGACAGAAACTTATATGATGTTATCACCAAAATTAAATATTAAAAAGGCAGAGAAAAACATTGATGATTTAGTTAATCCCTTTTCAAATTCATTCAGCGAAAAGAAAGCTAAAATAAATCGGATTATAATTAATTTATTGGGTAAAGAATTGTCATCATTATACCTCATTGATGGCAATCCCGGAGATGTCTTCAAAATTAATATTTCCAAAGAATTAATTGAAAATCAATTGGTTATATAATATTCACCTAAAAGAATAAATTTCTGCAAGCTTGCAGAAACGTTATTTTTGAAATATTTTGACTGGTAAGCGGGTTATCATTATGTAATTATTTTCTAACAGTCAAAATTTTATTCAAATGAAAAACGTATTTTTAGTAATTGCAATGATTTTTACATTCTTTATTTCTTATGGACAATCACAAACATGGGTGAATGGTTATTATAAGTCTAACGGCACCTATGTTCAAGGTCACTGGAGACAAAAAGCCGACAATACAAATCACAACAATTGGAGTACAACCCAGCAGACTAATCCCTACACTGGACAAACGGGTACTAGAGCAAAGGATTATTCATCACAAGCGAATAATTATGGTGCGGGGAAGACCATTCACACTGGTCCAAGAGGTGGTCAGTATTATTACAACTCTAAAGGGAGAAAGGTTTATGTTCCTAAAAGAAGATAGTGCTTTTAATTAATTCTCTGATATAATAAAGTCCAACACAATATGAGATATCTGTTTTTAATTTTTAGCTTTGTTCTATTTGGTTTTAATATTGGAGTTGCACAAAATAACAATGCCTTAGCATATAGAACCAATACTTATTTAGATTCTTATGTTGTTAAACAAAAGACAATAACAAATAAAAAGTCTAAGTATGTTCCAGACAATAATCCCGTCACTTGGGACGAAGACCCTTCTAACTATCCTTTAGAAAAACCACATACTTACATCAACTCATACCAAAAAGAAGTGCAAAGTCCTACGAAATATAATGCTGTTCCTCCAGGTGCTTGTGCAGTATGTCGTGATGGCAGCTATTCTTTCAGTAAGAATCGGAGAGGAACATGTTCAAAACATGGTGGTGTTTTAAAATGGTTGAAATAGCTACAATTAGGCAGATATTAATACATTAGACGGGCAAATCTCGAGTAAATGATTAGGGTGCTCATTCTTTTATTTTTGGATTTAATTCGAGTCGATGGTAGAGCAAACGAATGTATTCTTTTTTTAAACCTTAGAATTTAACAATCATATTTATTGATATAACGTCGTTTTCATGTAAACACAGACGTCAGGTTAGCGAATCCGAAGTGAGAGAACAATTTAACTTCTGATTTATCATCGCCATTCAAAAATTTTAGCGAAAAATAAAAGTATTTTGATGTTTTGAATGAAATCTTCATTATATCATCATATTTGGAAGTAAATATTAACCACCATTGAATTTCTATCATATCCACTGAAGTACCAATACTCTATTTTACTCTTGACTAAATTCACTATCTCCACCATCTTTTTGATGGTTATGCCTAGAAGGCAAATAGTAAATGGATATCCTTAATCTCAAAAAATTCCGTATTTTTGCCCTAAATTTTAAGCTTTGAAGTATCTTTATTTGTTTGCCGCC
>JAIXLB010000029.1 GCA_026931905.1 Chitinophagales bacterium | reverse complement strand
GTAATAATACATTTAAGATTTCCTCATTAAACATTTTATTTGCCAACTCAAAAGAATACTCAAAAGTTTTATTTATTTTTTCTAATCGTGCTATTTTTTGTTTTTCTGCTATTATCTCATTTATGTCGTTCTTGCTATATTGTTCGTTTGCAACACTTGCCACTAAAGCTGAAATAGGATTAACATCTACTCCGAAAGATTGTAAATTGTTATGTCGAGCCGAAAGTAAAGTGGTGCCACTCCCTGCAAATGGGTCAAAAACGTTTCCCGAAATATCCAACTCTTCTAAAAAGGCAGAAACTAAGCGTGTTGAGTATCCTTCACGATATGGAAACCATCTTTGTATTGGTGTTAAATGAGCCTGCCCAAAATGCACTTGATTTGCAAAAGAGGAAGCAGTTGTAAACGATAAGTTTTTTTCTAACAATTTGAATACCGAGAGTTGTTTTTTTTGTTTACTTAATTCTAAAACAGTATTATCTTCAAACAATGAATACTCAACAAAAGGATCTGAAACGACCGAACATTCAAAACCTCCAAAAGAATAATTTTGATTTTTCAATGCTGCCCCCATTATACAAATTTTAATTGTTCATCAACCGCTTTGTCTGAAAACTCCACTCTGTAAATAGTAGGAGTAGCATATAAAGTTCCTTCAGTATTCTTTTTTACGGGGTCGTTTATAATACTGATAAAAGTTCCGAAATTGGTAAAATAAATTCGATAAATATAAAAATGACAGGCATGTTGTTCAGCAGCGACCCATTCGTTACGAGTAAGATTTATGGAATCTAATGTATCGGTAAAGTTTGGCGGATTGACTCGGGTTGTTGCCTTAACTTCAATATATCTATGAAATTCGGGATTTTGCAGATTTCTACTTGCTTCAATAGAAAGTATGTCATAGCCTAATCCTTTTGTCTTTCCGAGATAATTAACTTTGTTAACTAAACGAGAATTGAAGGCTTTGACGATATTTTTCTCAAATTCAAGCACAAAGTTCTCGCCCTCATCACCTAACTCAGCTGTGGTTTTTCCTATCGGTTGTCCTTTCAATATAGACGTTACGGCATCTAAACTATTGATTGCTGTGTTAAATTTTTCTTGTTCAATCTGAGCAAAACTGCCAAAATATTCTTGCCATTCCAATTCAATTTTTTTTCCAATGTTTTTTTCTGTCAAATCATATTTTGAAAAATCAATAGCAAGAGGTGTTTTTAAATTTTCAATAAAAAAATCTATCGCTATTTGTTCCTTTGAGTTTATCCAAATATTTGAGCCGTCTTCCCTTATTAAATTTGCTAATTTTAAATAGTCAAACTGTTCATTAATATGTTGATAATCCCATGCATAGTTTTTGGTAATAGCTACTTTTTTAGTAATATTTTTTGCTCTATCTGATAATATTGTTTTTAGTACTTCATCGGCGATAACATTTCCTTGCAATACCTGCAAAGAATTTAAAACATAATAACCGATTTCGTGTTTTGTGAGAATAACATTGTTTTGCTTTGCTTTTTGCAACAATAATAGTATAAAATGGTATGGACGAAATGAAACTTTGTTTTGAATTTTATCAATAGTTGTACTTAATTTCTGTGCACCATTAGGTTGTTGAAATTGGAAACAAACGCTTTTGAACAGCGCAGGTTGGTCGTTATCTTCAAGATACTTTTTTGTTCTATCAGATAGATAAACTATTCCGTCTCTCTCATAAACAAGACCAAGTAGTTTATTTACATTTTCTGTTCGGTGGTTTTTTATTGTTTTGCTATTGTCTTTTATATATTTCGACAATCTATCATCAAATTCTTTCGCAAATTCTTTTGCAGAAACAGGACAAATTTCATTTAAAATCTCTGCATAAATTGGTAAATAGTCATCCATTCTTGAAATGGATTTACCTCTAATTATCGTGCAACGATATTGTATATCCGAATTGTACATATTTTGTAACCTGCAATTATTTTTTTAGCAAAGATACTGTTTTTTGGGGATTTATAAGGCAGGAAATATCAAAAAATTGTAGAAGATAGACATAATAATTGTACATCAAAATGCTTGCTGCACTATTTAAAATGACAGATAACGACTAATTTACGAAACAAAGTTACAACATTTGAGTAAAAAGCAAAAAAGAGAATAATGGAAAGAAAAATTTTGAAATAAAATCTTACAAAGCTCTCATTTCTTGAATTTTAATAACGAAACAGACATTTTAAAAACAAAGGCCGTTTTAAAAACTATTTAACTGAAAGTTTATTCCTTACAATTTCAAAATGTTTCTAAAACAGCCTCTATTAGTCAGCAAATATTATTCA
>JAIXLB010000087.1 GCA_026931905.1 Chitinophagales bacterium | reverse complement strand
TTCCAACTTTCTCCCTGTAAATTTACTCCATTAAAAATTTAGTATAACCAAAAAAATTAAAAATCCGTTTGATGATTTTTATTTTTTTACTATATTGAACATATAAAATTAAGTAAAGTTTCGCTTATAAGTAAGTAGGGCGGCAAGGTTAACGGAACAACGGCACACCAATAAATAAAAATGTCGCTATTAACTGTATAACTTTGTAGCTCTAAACGGAGAAATAAATGGCGGTAACAAGACAACAACTTTTCGGAAATTTAGATTTTCGGACACTAACTCAAAACCCTGACTTCAAGGAAGACAGCGTTAGAGAAGTAATCATACTTCCAATTCTTAAAGAACTTGGTTATTCCCAAGAAAACATTGTTCGTAGTAAAACACTGCAACACCCTTTTCTCAAAACAGGCAGTAAAAAACGACCTATAAACCTTATTCCCGACTATGCTCTAAAAGTTGAAAATAATTTTGCTTGGGTTTTAGATGCAAAAGCACCTAACCAAAAAATTATCAATGACGACAATGTGGAACAAGTGTATTGCTACGCCACACACCCAGAAATCAGAAGTAATTATTTTGCTCTTTGCAATGGTTTAGAATTTTCTGTTTTTAGAACGAACGATACTGAAAAACCTATTTTATTTTTTCAAATTGACGAAATTGAACATCATTGGGAAGATATAAAATTATTCCTTTCGCCAAGCAGTTTTCAAGTTGGTAAAACACTAACTTATGACACCACAAATGCAACAGCAAAACCAACAGGTTTTGACTACGCAACACGACCACTGCTTGAAGAAATTGAAGTGAAAAAACGTGCAGCTAAAAGACATTTTGGAGTTCACGGATATTTCACTAAACAAACGTGGAATGTTGTTCAAGAATACATTAAAAATTTCAGTAAACCGGGTGATTTAGTGCTTGACCCTTTTGGTGGTAGCGGTGTAACCGTTATTGAAGCAATAATGAGTGGCAGAAAAGGAATAAATATTGACATCAACCCAATGGCTGTTTTTTTAGTTAAGTCGCTTATCGCACCAATTACCCAAAATGAATTGAAAAATGCGTTTAATCGTGTAAAAGAAGAATACATAAAACACGAACCCAAAACAGAATCCGAAATAAAAAAAGCAATTAAAAAATATCCCCAACCCAAACCATTACTATTGCCAAAAGGTTCTGATGTTGTAACCGTTGACCAACTTTTTAGCGATAAACAATTAGCAGAACTGTCATTATTAAAATCAATCATTTTGAAAGAGAAAAATGAAAATATAAAAAATTCTCTCTTGTTAGCATTTTCAAGCTCTATAAATAAACATAACTTAACTTTTCATTACACGAAAAGTGATGGAGGTGGTGATAGTGCAGCTTTTAGATATTACCGTTACAGAATTGCACCTGACCCAGGTAATATGCCTTTAATGCAGATTTATGAAACTAAATTCAAAAAAGTATTATCTGCAAAGAAAGACATTGCATATTATATCAACGATAAAACCATTTCTAACGCACAAATCATAAAAGGTTCGACTACCGATTTAAGTTTTTTGCCCAAAGAAAGTGTAGATTACATTTACACCGACCCGCCTTACGGAAAGAAAATTCCGTATTTAGATTTGTCAGCAATGTGGAACGCTTGGCTTGATTTGGAAGTAACCGAAGACGATTACAAACAAGAAGCCATTGAAGGAGGCGAACAAAAAAAGAGCAAAGACGAATACAACGAACTTATTGCACAAAGTATTAAGGAAATGTATCGTGTACTAAAATACGACCGTTGGTTATCGTTTGTTTTTGCACACAAAGATCCTGAGTTTTGGCATTTAATCATTGACACAGCAGAAAGTTGCGGTTTTGAATACATCGGTGCAGTTCCACAAAAAAACGGACAGACAAGTTTCAAAAAACGACAAAATCCGTTTACGGTTTTGAGCGGACAACTGATTATTAATTTCCGAAAAGTGCGCAATCCGAAGGCTATTTTGAAGGCAAATCTCGGAATGGACATTGCCGAAATTGTGATGCAGACTATTGAAGGAATTATCGCCAAAAACGACGGTGCAACATTGGAACAAATCAATGACGAACTTATTATAAAAGGTTTGGAACTAGGATTTCTTGACTTACTCAAAAAAGAATATACTGATCTAACGCCAATTTTGCTTGACAACTTCGACTACGATGAAACGACAGAGGTGTTTACAATAAAAAAAGATAAAAAATTTAGAACACATGTTGATGTTCGTCTGCGTATAAAATACTATTTGATTAGTTATTTACGAAGAATGGAACGAGAGAACAAATCGCCACATTTTGACCAAATAATTTTAGAAATTTTGCCGTTACTAAAAAATGGAACAACACCCGAAAGCCAAACGGTTTTA
>JAIXLB010000047.1 GCA_026931905.1 Chitinophagales bacterium | reverse complement strand
AATCTTTTGTAAAATTTCAAATCTGATTTTTTTTAATTGTAAATAAATTATTTATACGCCTTACTTGTATTGCTAATATATAAACACTTAATCTTTAAAAATAAATTTTTGATAGTTATGACTTAAATCATAGCGTAAAGATTAAATAGAATTATACATTTGCAGAAATTATAAATCACTGATAATTATGAGAAAAAAAACAATCTTACTTCTAATGGTAGTATTACCATTATTTTATGTAGCTTGTAATGGAGGAAAACCTAATGCTTCTGGCGAAAATACAGAAAACAAGGAAGCTCCAAAAACAGAAACTTCATCTTACGACCCTACAAGAGGTGAAGGAAAATATGATGCTTCGAATGTAACTGTAGGACCTTTAGATGCAGCTATGGCGGCAGAAGGCAAAAAAGTTTCTGAAACCAAATGTTTATCTTGTCATAAAACTACTGATGAAAAATTAGTAGGACCGGGTTGGCATGGTGTTACAACAAGACATACACCACATTGGATTATGAATTTTATCACAAATCCAGACCCCATGATTGACAAAGATCCTAAAATGCAAGCCCAACTTGAAATTTGTCTTGTTCGTATGCCAAACCAAAATTTAGCAGAAAAAGAAGCAAGAGAAATTTTAGAGTATATGCGTGAAAATGATGGTGCCAAATAAGCTAATCATCAAATAAAAAACAATCAATTTACTTTTATACATTCCCTAAACTTATCACTTCTTAAAAAATAAAATATATGATAAAAACAAAAAAAATAGCTGTAGGTCTGTTAGCCATAGCTGCAGTTTATTTCACTTCTTGTAAGCCTAAAGGCACAGGAAATGCTGTTAGTGGCGATGCTGCATCAAAAGTGTACGTTGCTCCTGGTAAGCACGATGAGTTTTACAACTTTGTATCTGGTGGTTTCAGTGGTCAATTAAGTGTTTATGGATTACCAAGTGGTCGTTTACTTCGTGTAATTCCAGTATTCTCAGTTGATCCTGAAAAAGGCTGGGGTTATAGTGAAGAAACAAAACCTATGTTAAATACATCTCATGGTTTTGTACCTTGGGACGATTTGCACCACGTAGAAATGTCTATGACAGATGGTGTTGCAGATGGTAAATGGGTTTTTGTAAATGGTAACAATACTCCACGTTTAGCAAGAGTTGATTTAACAACTTTTCGTACTGCTGAAATTATAGAATTACCCAATAGTGCTGGTAACCACAGCTCACCTTTTGGTACTGAAAACTCTGAGTATATTGTAGCAGGTACACGTTTTAGTGTTCCAGCAGATACTGATAATGGCGATGTACCTATTAGTTCTTATAAAGAAAATTTTAAAGGACACATTAGCTTTGTAAGTGTAAATAAAGATAATGGAGAGATGAATATTGCTTTCCAATTAAAAACACCAGGTGTAAACTTTGACCTTGCTCGTACAGGTAAAGGAAAATCAAGTGGATGGTTTTTCTTCAGCACTTACAATACAGAACAAGCCAATACTTTATTAGAAGTAAATGCTTCTAAAAACGATAAGGATTTTATTATGGCTGTAAACTGGAAAAAAGCAGAAGAATATATTAAAGCTGGTAAAGGAAAAAAACAATCAGTAAAATATGCTCATAATAAATTTAATGAAGAAACACACACTGCTACTTCTGAAATTAAAAATGAAGTTACAGTATTAGATGTTGCAGAATTTCCTGATATTGTTTACATGATTCCTTGCCCTAAATCTCCACATGGTTGCGATGTAGATCCAACAGGAGAATACATTGTAGGTAGTGGTAAGTTAGCAGCTTTATTACCAGTATTTAGTTTTGATAAAATTCAAAAAGCTATTGCTGATAAAAACTTTGAAGCTGAAAAATATAGCGGTATTCCTGTAATTAAATATGAAGCAGCTTTATATGGCGAAGTTCAAAAACCAGGTTTAGGCCCTTTGCATACAGAGTTTGATGCAAATGGTAATGCTTATACTTCTATGTTCGTTTCATCTGAAATTGTAAAATGGAATATTAAAGATTTAAAAGTAATCGATCGTCAGCCTACTTATTATTCTGTTGGTCACTTAATGGTAGTTGGTGGTAACACTAAAAAACCAATTGGTAAATACTTAGTAGCATATAATAAAATTACTAAAGATCGTTATTTACCAACAGGTCCAGAACTTTCTCAAAGTGCACAGTTGTTTGATATTAGTGGCGAAAAAATGCAATTATTACTTGATTTCCCAACCATTGGCGAACCACACTATGCTCAAGCAATTCCTGCTACTTTAATCAAAGACAAACAAGTAAAAATATTTGATATTGCTAAAAATAAACATCCTTATGTAGCAAGAGGTGAAGGTGAAGCTAAAGTTGTAAGAGAAGGCAATAAAGTACATGTGTATATTACTGCTGTTCGTTCTCACTTTGCACCAGATAATATTGAAGGTGTTAAATTGGGCGATGAAGTTTATTTCCATGTAACTAACCTTGAACAAGACTGGGACGTACCTCATGGTTTTGGTGTAAAAGGTGCTAACAATGGCGAATTATTAATTATGCCTGGTGAAACTACTACATTAAAATGGGTACCTGATCGTGTAGGTATATTCCCAATTTACTGTACAGACTTCTGCTCTGCATTGCACCAAGAAATGCAAGGCTATGTAAGAGTTTCTCCTAAAGGAAGCAGTACACCTATTTCTTACAGTTTAGACAACAAGAAATAAATTTGGAATAAATAAAAGTTTAACAACAAATTTAAAGAGGCTGTCCAAAAAGTCGGACAGCCTCTTTTTTTTCTTGTCATCTCTCTTTTTTTGTCATCCTGAGCCACATTCCTTCCTGTCATCCTGAGCGAAGCGAAGGATCTCCTGATGGTTTGTACTCATGCACAAACAGTTTCTTCGCTTACGCTCAGAATGACATTTTTTTTTGTTTCATTTCATTCAGAATGACATGGGTTGTTAAGCAGTATGAGCCAAAAGGTTAGAAAAATCTTTTAAAAATTGTTTTGCCGTTCTCATTCAAACACTTACTTTTGCAATCCTTTTAAATTTGGTAAACTATATTTTGATGATTATGTAAATGGCCATTTGAACATAATTAATTGAATATCAGTTTTAAAAGAAGCAAAAGCTTTTGCCAGATTATTATTGCAATAAACCGGTTTTACAAAATATTATGTCAACAACTACATTGAACAACAGGATTAATTTTGGTAAAACAAAACATCTTGCCGAAACTCCTGACCTTTTAGACATTCAGTTAGAGTCTTTTAAAGAATTTTTCCAGTTAGAAACAACCCCAGATAAGCGTAATAATGAAGGCTTATTTCGTGTATTTAAGGATAATTTTCCTATCACAGATACACGCAACATTTTCGTATTGGAATTTTTAGACTATTTTATTGACCCACCTCGTTATTCTATTGAAGAATGTATGGAGCGTGGCTTAACCTATGCTGTTCCTTTAAAAGCTAAATTACGTTTAAGTTGTAATGATGAGGAGCACGTAGATTTTCAAACCATTGTACAAGATGTATTTTTAGGAAATATTCCTTACATGACACCAAGAGGCACATTTGTTGTAAATGGTGCAGAACGTGTAGTGGTATCTCAATTACATCGTTCACCAGGTGTATTTTTTGGTCAATCTGTTCACCCCAATGGAACAAAAATTTATTCTGCAAGAGTAATTCCTTTTAAAGGTGCATGGATGGAGTTTGCTACAGACATTAATAATGTAATGTATGCTTACATTGATAGAAAGAAAAAATTTCCTGTAACTACTTTATTACGTTCTATTGGCTACGAAACAGATAAAGATATTCTTGAACTGTTTGGCATGGCAGATGAAGTTACAACAGATAAAAAAGAACTATCTAAACACATTGGTAAAAGATTAGCAGCTCGTGTATTACGCACTTGGGTTGAGGATTTTGTAGATGAAGATACTGGAGAAGTAATGAGTATTGAGCGTAATGAAATTGTAATGGAACGTGATACTGTTTTAGATGAAGATGGTATTAACACCATTATAGAAATGGAAGTTAAAAGTGTATTTATTCAAAAAGAAGATGTGGGTGGCGATTATGCAATTATTTATAACACATTAAATAAAGATACTTCAAACAGTGAATTAGAAGCTGTTCAACATATTTATCGTCAATTACGTGGTGCCGATGCTCCAGATAATGAAACTGCTCGTGGTATTATTGATAAATTATTTTTCTCTGATAAACGTTATGATTTAGGAGAAGTTGGTCGTTACAAAATCAACAGAAAATTAAACTTAGATTATCCTTTAACTAAAAAAGTATTAACTAAGCAAGATATCATTGAAATCATTAAATACTTAGTACGTTTAACCAATGCTAAAGCAGAAATTGATGATATTGATCATTTATCCAATCGTCGTGTACGTACAGTAGGCGAACAATTATATGCACAATTTGGTGTTGGTTTAGCTCGTATGGCTCGTACCATTCGTGAAAGAATGAATGTAAGAGACAATGAAGTATTTACACCAGTAGATTTGATTAATGCAAGAACATTATCTTCTGTAATCAACTCTTTCTTTGGTACATCACAATTATCTCAATTCTTAGACCAAACCAATCCTTTATCAGAAATTACACACAAACGTCGTATTTCTGCATTAGGCCCAGGAGGTTTAAGCAGAGAACGTGCAGGTTTTGAGGTTCGTGACGTACACTATTCTCACTATGGTCGTTTATGTACTATTGAAACACCAGAAGGTCCAAACATTGGTTTGATTTCTACTTTATGTGTACATGCAAGTATCAACGATATGGGCTTTATAGAAACACCTTATCGTAAAGTAGATAATGGAAAAGTGAACATGAAAGAATTAACTTTCTTGAGTGCTGAAGAAGAAGATACTGCAAAAATTGCTCAAAGCAATACACCATTAGATGATAAAGGAAACTTTTTAGAAGAAAAAATTGTAAGTCGTGAAACGGGCGATTTCCCAATTCTTGATAAAGCTGATGTAGAATATATAGATGTGGCACCCAACCAAATTGTAGGTTTAAGTGCTTCATTAATTCCATTTTTAGAACACGATGATGCCAACCGTGCATTAATGGGTTCAAACATGCAACGTCAAGCTGTACCATTAATTCGTCCTGAAGTACCTGTTGTAGGAACAGGTTTAGAAGGTAAAGCAGCTCGTGATGCAAGAATTCAAATTCATGCAGAAGGAAATGGTATTATTGAATTTGTAGATGCTAAAGAAATTCATGTTCGTTACGATAGAAACGAAGAAGACCGCTTGATAAGTTTTGAAGATGATTTAAAAGTGTATAAACTTACTAAGTTTATAAAAACGAACCAAGCTACCTGTATTAACTTAAAACCTTCTGTAAAAAAAGGTCAAAAAGTTAAAAAAGGCGATTTTTTAACAGAAGGCTATGCTACACAAAATGGAGAGTTGGCTTTAGGAAGAAATTTACAAGTTGCATTTATGCCTTGGAAGGGTTACAATTTTGAAGATGCTATTGTAATTAATGAAAAAGTAGTTCGTGAAGATTTATTTACTTCTGTACATATTGAAGAATATGAATTAGAAGTTCGTGATACTAAATTGGGTGAAGAAGAATTAACACCAGATATTCCAAATGTAAGTGAAGATGCTACAAAAGATTTAGATGAAAACGGTATTATAAGAATTGGTGCAACTATCAAAGAAGGAGATATTTTAATAGGAAAAATTACACCAAAAGGAGAAAGCGACCCTACACCAGAAGAAAAATTATTAAGAGCCATTTTTGGAGATAAAGCAGGCGATGCAAAAGATGCTTCTTTAAAAGCTCCTAATGGTACAGAAGGTGTAGTAATTGATAAAAAATTATTTCAACGTGCTAAGAAAGATAAAAATGCAAAAGTTCGTGAAAAAGCATTATTAGAAAAAGTTGAAAAATTACATCAGGATAATGAAGAAGATTTAAAAGAACAATTAATTAGTAAACTACAAATTCTTTTAAAAGACAAAGCTTCTACAGGTGTTACAAATAGTTTTGGTGAAGTTTTAATAGGAAAAGGTGCTAAGTTCAATCAAAAAAACTTAGAAGCTATTGAATATGAAACAGTAAATCCTTTAGGTTGGACAGGAAATGAAAAAACTGATGATGCTATTAACACTTTATTGCATAATTATAATATTAAATTCAACGAAGAGTTAGGACGTTATAAAAGAGAAAAATTCAATATTTCTATAGGTGATGAATTACCTGCTGGTGTATTGAAATTAGCTAAAGTATATCTTGCTGTAAAACGTAAGTTGAAAGTAGGAGATAAAATGGCAGGACGACATGGTAACAAAGGTATTGTTGCAAAAATTGTTCGTGCAGAAGATATGCCATTTATGGAAGATGGAACACCGGTTGATATTGTTTTAAATCCATTAGGTGTACCTTCTCGTATGAATCTTGGACAAATTTATGAAACCATTTTAGGATGGAGTGCTAAGAAATTAGGTGTTCGTTTTGCTACTCCAATTTTTGATGGCGCTTCAACTGCTGAAATCGAAAATTACTGTAACGAAGCTAATATTCCTTTAAATGGTCATACTTATTTGTATGATGGAGAAACTGGCGAACGTTTTCACCAAAAAGCAACCGTAGGTGTTATTTACATGATTAAACTACACCACATGGTTGATGATAAAATGCATGCTCGTTCTATTGGTCCATACAGTTTAATTACTCAACAACCTTTAGGAGGTAAGGCACAATTTGGTGGTCAGCGTTTTGGTGAAATGGAAGTTTGGGCATTGGAGGCTTATGGTGCTTCAAACATTTTACAAGAGTTATTAACCATCAAATCTGATGATATTATTGGTCGTTCAAAAACTTATGAAGCTATTGTAAAAGGAGATAATATTCCTAAAGCTGGTGTACCAGAATCATTTAATGTTTTGGTACATGAATTGAGAGGCTTAGGCTTGGATTTGAATTTTGAACAATAATAAAATAAGTATTCAATTTTATAAAACTCCTATACTAAAAAGTGTAGGAGTTTTTTTATTAGTCCACATCTATACTACCTGCATCTCTTACTATAACACTATTACCTAATTCTACAGATTCTTGTTTAACATTTATTTTATCTAAGTCTATTTTTTTGACACATATAAAATAAATTTCTCCTTAAAATAATCTTCCTTAAAAATGTTGTAAACACTCATCATAGAAGGTTTGGTGTTGCTTTCAAAAATTTCTTGATGCAAATCGCCACCTTTTAAACAAATAAGTCCATTGGTAAGTTCTTGGTCAATTATGGTTTGTTTTTTTAGTAAAGGGTTACTCCAAATCCATAATTCTTTTAAAGGTGCAACAGCACGACTAATTGCAAAATCAAACTTTTTATTTTTAATAGCTTCAGCTCTGGTATGTTGTGTAGTAATATTTTTTAAACCAATACTATCACTTATTGCATTTACAACTTTTAATTTTTTGGCAATACTATCTACCAAATGAAAATGTACATCTGGAAAAAAAATGGCTAATGGAATTCCAGGAAATCCGCCACCACAACCAATATCAATAATTTCGGTACCTTTTTTAAAATTTATAATTGCAGCAATACTCAGTGAGTGAAGTACATGGTGCAAATAAATTTGCTCCATATCTTTTCTTGAAATAACATTTATTTTTTCATTCCATTCTTTATATAAACTTTCTAAAGCTTCAAATTGTTGAAGTTGATGTGGGGTAAAATCGGTAAAATATTTTGTAATTAAATCATTCATGTTTTTATGTTCAAATATTTAACTCCAGGTTCGTTTAGGGCTTTTTATAATGGCAGGAAGTGTAAATAAAAAATATAACGGCATCCATAAATCAAATAAAATAAACCAGCCCCATAAATCTTTTTCATTTAATTTTTGCATGGTTTTAAAATAAATAAATGCCTGTACAAGAAATCTTACACCAAATACTGCCAAAGCAAGCCACCAATTGTAAAAAACAATACTTACAATTAATAATGGATAAATCCAAAACAATGAAAAAGAGTATAAGCCTAATAAAAATTTATGTATAGGTTTATAAAATTTTGCAGTAGTATAATGCCTATATTTTTGATTCATCCAATCGTTCCAAGTTTTTTTAGGCTCACTTAAAGTATGTGCAGTTTTATCAATTACAATAGCAGTGTTTTTTTTGTTGGCAACTTTGTTTATAAATAAATCATCATCGCCACTGGGTATCATGTTAATAGACGAAAAACCTTTGTTGCGTAAAAACACATCTTTTTTATAACTTAAATTTCTGCCAACACCCATATAAGGCAAGCCTGCTAAGGCATAAGAAAAATATTGTAAAGCACTATGAAAGGTTTCGAAGCGTATAAGTTTGTTTAAAATTCCTTTTTGTTTTTTAAATGCTCCATAACCTAAAACAATTTCAATACCATCGTCATAAGCATCTTGCATGTTGTACAACCAATCTTCACTTACAGGAATACAATCTGCATCTGTTAATAAAATGGTTTCGTATTTAGCACTTTTTATACCAATGCTTAAAGGAAATTTTTTTCCTTCAATCATTTTAGCTTCTTGCGATAATTCTATTTGATTTAGGTTTTTAAAACTCTTCTTAAATTCATCTAATAAATATTTACTGTCATCGGTTGAGTTATCATTTACCACAATTACTTCATGTGTGGTTTTATAATTTTGAACCAATATTCCTGGTAAATTATTGGCTAAATTATTTGCCTCATCTCTTGCACAAATAATGATTGAAACAGGTTGCTGCATTGATGCAGTCTTATTTTTCTTTTTATAAAAAGCAAGTCTTGTAAAAAAGAACAAGTAATAAAATATTTGAATTGCAATTACTACGCAAAATGCAATAAAAACTATTTGCCAAACAATAGGTGGAATTTGAATCATCATAATTGGCAAATGTAATTCTTGTAAATGCTGAAAGTGAAGCTAATGAGGATATGTGGATAAGATATGGATGAAAGTTATAAAAGTAATTTTTAGAAAAAACTATTGTATTTATTGCAAAACAGCAGCAATGTTTTCTGCCACTTTTTCACCATCCATTGCAGCACTTACAATGCCTCCTGCATATCCTGCTCCTTCTGCACATGGGTATAAATTTTTTATTTGCGGGTGTTGCAAATTATTTTCATTTCTTGGAATACGCACAGGCGAAGAAGTTCTGCTTTCTGTAGCAACTACAATAGCTTCATTAGTATAATAGCCTTTCATTCTTTTACCAAATGCTTGTAATGCTTGTTGTAATCTTGATGAAATAAACTCAGGCAAAACATTTTTTAAATTTGTACTTTTAATACCAGGTAAATAAGAACATTCTGGTAAGGTGTTTGAAATTTTATGGTTACAAAAATCTACAACACGTTGTACAGGTGCAACAAATTTTCCTCCTCCTGCAATAAATGCTTTTGCTTCTATTTCTTGTTGAAAATTCATTAAACTAAGCGGAGTAATTTTTTCATTCTTTTTATTTTTTATAATATCACTCAACTCAACAGGTACAACCATGCCACTATTTGCAAATGGGTTATTACGTTTCGAAGGACTCCAGCCATTCACTACAAGCTCATTGTTGTTGGTAGATGCAGGAGCTATAATGCCTCCTGGACACATGCAAAAACTGAATACACCTTTACCATTTACCTGCTCTACCAAACTATAGGTTGCAGGTGGCAAAAAATCTCCTCTGTTGGCTTTTTTATTTTCGTTGAATAAATGATATTGTGCAGCATCTATAATACTTTGAGGGTGTTCTATTCTTACACCTAAAGCAAAAGGTTTTGCTTCAATTAAAATATTTTTTCTAAACAATAGCTCATAAATATCTCTTGCACTATGACCTGTAGCTAATACAACAGCATCAGCAAAAAGTGTATCACCATCTGCTGTAAGCACACCTTTTATAATTTCTTTTTCTATAATAAAATCTACCAATTTTTTTTCAAACAAAACCTCACCGCCACTTGCAATAATTTGATTTCGCATGGCAGTAATAATATGTGGCAATTTATTTGTTCCAATATGAGGATGAGCTTCAACTAAAATTTTTTCTTCGGCTCCAAATTGTACAAACAAGTTAAGTATTTTATTAATGCTCCCTCTTTTATTGCTTCTTGTGTAAAGTTTGCCATCACTATAAGTTCCTGCTCCTCCTTCTCCAAAACAATAATTGCTTTCTGCATTTATTATGCCTTCTTTATTGAGCAATGCTAAATCTCTTCTTCTGCTTCTTACATCTTTTCCTCGTTCAATTATTATAGGTTTTATACCAAGTTCTATTAATTTTAAAGCTGTAAAAATGCCTGCAGGACCTGCACCTACAATAAGTACTTTTTTAGCACTTTTTTTTATGTTATTGTAAATTATTTTTTCAATTCTTCTTTCAACAAAAGGCTCATCAATAAAAGCTTTCAGCGTTACATTTATCCAAACTTGTTTGTAACTTCTTGCATCAATACTTTGTTTTAATTTATAAAATCCTGTAATAGTATTTTCATTTACTCCTACACTTTGTGCTATGTATGTTGTAATAGCTTTATTATTAGCTGCCTCTTGTGGCGTAAGTTTTAATGTAATATCTTTTTGCATGAAATAGAGTGTAAAAGTCTATCAAAAAATTCAAATCAAAATAATTGTTTTTTAAAATTAATAAATAGTGGGAGGGCAAAAATTATATGAAATTTACAACTTTTAGTTTTATCAACACCAGTAGATAAATGTATCTTTACACGAGTTGTGTTATGACTAAAAAAGAACTAAGAATTTTATACAAAGAAAAGAGAGCAGCTATTTCTTCAAAAGACAGGTTGAAGTTTGATGATTTAATGTTGATACAACTGCAACAATTCTATTTTGGCAATGCCCAAACTCTTCTTACCTATTGGCAAATGGAACATGAACCTAATATGCACCTGTACACTAATTATTTAGAGTATTCTATTTATAATTTACAAACTGCTTATCCTGTTGCAGATTTTAAAAATGAAACAATGAAAGCTATTTTAGTTGATGATACAACCACATTTGAAACAAATAATTATGGCATTACAGAACCTCAACAAGGTGCAGAATTATTGCCTACTGAAATTGATATTGTTTTTGTACCATTATTAATTTATGATAAGCAAGGTTATAGAGTTGGTTATGGCAAAGGGTTTTACGATAAATTTTTAAACCAGTGTAAAGAAAATGTAATTACCATTGGGTTTAATTATTTTGAACCTGTAGAAAAAATTAATGACACCAATGAATTTGATATACCTTTAAACTATTGCATTACACCTCAAAAAATTTATGAATTTTAATACGCTTTTTTTAAAATCATTTAGAGTTTTATTATTGCCATTTGCTTTGTTATATGGTTTAGTAATTAGCATTCGCAACTGGATGTTTAATAAAAATTATTTAAAAAGCTCCACCTTTAATTTTCCATTAATTTGTGTAGGAAATATTGCAGTAGGAGGTACAGGAAAATCGCCAATGGTAGAATATTTAATTAGAAATTTACAACCACATTTTACAACAGGAACTTTAAGCAGAGGCTATAAAAGAAAAACAAAAGGCTATGCTTTAGCCAATGAAAATACTACTGCACTTGAAATTGGCGATGAGCCTATGCAATTTCATACTAAATTTCCTGATGTAAGTATTGCTGTTGGCGAAGAAAGATTGGTTGCCATTCCTCAAATGCTGCATGATAACCCTAACTTACAAGTAATTATTTTAGACGATGCTTTTCAACATAGAAGTGTAAGAGCAGGTTTGAATATTTTATTAACCGAATACAGTAATATTTATACTTACGATTTTTTTCTTCCAACAGGCGATTTAAGAGATGAAAAAAGCAGTGCCAAAAGAGCTGATATTATTGTTGTTACAAAATGCCCATCAGATATTTCTCAAGATAAAAAATATAAAATTTTAAGATCCATAAAACCATTGAAACATCAAAGAGTTTTTTTTACTGCTATCGATTATGGCACTCCTTATCACATCATTAATAAAGAAGATGAATGGATTTTAACACCCAATGAAGAAGTGCTATTGGTGTGTGGTATTGCAAATCCAAGACCATTGAAAGAATATTTATTAAACAACGTACATACTTATTATCAAAAGGATTACAGCGATCATCACATTTTTAATATAGATGACTTGAATGAAATTAAAAAAACGTTTGAAAAAATAAAAGCAAGCAGAAAACTTATTTTAACAACTGAAAAAGATGCTGTACGGCTTTTAAAATTTGCTGATGAATTAAAAAATATTCCACTTTTTGTTTTACCAGTAAAACACAAATTTTTATTTGATGATACAGAAGTGTTTAACTCAATGGTAATTGATTATGTAAAGAATTTTAGTTTAAAAGTGTATGAAAAAAAAGAAAATAAATAAACATTACACCACTAAGGAAACACATGTTGCTCCTGTAACAATTAAAGGGACATTAGATGTTACCAAAAGTGGCATTGGCTATGTAGAAACATTGGAAGATGTTGGAGATATTTTAGTAAGACAACATGATTTTAATACAGCTTTGCATGGCGATACAGTAAGAGTAAAAATTACCAAAGAAAATTTTATATCTGGCAGAAGAGAAGGAAAAATAACAGAAGTTGTTTCAAGAAAGCAAACAGAGTTTATTGGTCATTTGCAACTCAATGCAAACTTTGCATTTTTTATTCCCGATTCAGAAAAACCAATGCCAGATATTTTTATTCCTACCGAAAATATTAATAACGCAAAGGATAAAGATAAGGTAATTGTAAAATTAATTAAGTGGGATAAAGGCGATAAAAAACCTGTAGGAAAAGTTATAAATATTGTAACTGCTGAAGCAGAAAATAATATTGCAATGAAAGAAATTTTAGCAGAAGCGGGTTTCTCTTTATCTTTTCCTGATGAGGTATTGAATGAATCGAAACAACTACCAGAAATTTTAAATGAAGCTGAGATTAGCAAAAGAAAAGATTATAGAAACACACTCACTTTTACTATTGATCCTCTTGATGCAAAAGATTTTGATGATGCTATTTCTATCAAAAAAATTACTGATGATTTGTATGAAATTGGTGTACACATTGCAGATGTAAGCTATTATGTTCAACCCAATTCTGCACTTGATGAAGATGCGTACAAAAGAGCAACATCTGTTTATTTGCCAGATAGAGTAAGCCCTATGCTTCCTGAAAAAATTTCCAATGAATTGTGTTCATTACGACCCAATGAAGATAAGTTTACCTTCTCGGCAGTATTTGAAATTTCTACCAAAGGAAATATAAAAAAATCTTGGTTAGGCAGAACTGTTATTCACTCCAACCAAAGATTTACTTACGAAGATGTTCAAAAAATTATAGAAGAAGGCAAAGGTTTGTACCATTCAGAAATTTTATTATTAAATAATTTAGCACAAAAATTTAGAGCCAATCGTTTTAAAAAAGGAGCTATTAATTTTTCATCTAAAGAAGTAAGATTTAAGTTAGATGAAAATGCTAAACCTATTGGTATTGTTGTAAAAGAAAGCAAAGAGTCGCATCAACTAATTGAAGAATTTATGTTGCTTGCAAACAAAACGGTGGCTGAATATGTTGCTAAGTTAGATAAGAAAAATCCTATTCCTTTTCCATATAGAGTACATGACCAGCCAGACGAAGAAAAACTGTTACCGTTTATGGCTTTTGCCAAAAAGTTTGGCCATACATTTAATATTTCTACACCAGAAAAAATTGCTGAAAGTTTTAATTCTCTTTTAGAGGAAGCCAAAGGAAAGCCTGAACAACAAGTGTTGGAGCAATTAGGCATAAGAACAATGGCTAAAGCTATTTATACTACCAAAAACATTGGACATTATGGTTTAGCTTTTGATTTTTATTGTCATTTTACATCGCCTATTAGGCGTTATCCTGATATTTTAGTGCATCGTGTTTTACAAAGTTGCTTAGAGGGTAAAATTTTACTTGATAAAAAAATGGAAGAAAAATGTAAGCACAGCAGCGAAAGAGAAAAAGCTGCAATGGATTGTGAACGTGCTGGCAATAAATACAAACAAGTAGAATTTTTAAAAGATCATTTAGGCGAAATTTTCGAAGGTGTAATTACAGGAGTTGCAGGTTTTGGCTTTTGGGTGGAAACTTTAGCACACAAATGCGAAGGATTGGTAAGTATTGTAAGCCTTAGCGATTTTGATGATTTTAGATTAGTGGAAAGTGATTATTGTTTGGTAGGTAAAAGAAGTGGTAAGGTTTTTAGAATGGGCGATAAGGTTTTTATAAAAGTAATAGCTGCAAATTTGGATAAAAGACAATTGGATTATGAGTTACAATTCAACAATTCAATTAATGATGGCGATAAAAATGTTAAAGAAAAACCTACCAAGAAATCTAAAACTGAAAAGAAAAGGAAGTAATTTATTATATCAACAAAAAAAGGGCTTAGGATAGAAATCCTGCCCTGTTTAAATCCAATATTCTATGAAAAACCAAGTGTAAGACGATGGGTTAATAATATAAGTTGCATACGTTGAAAAATTTTTATTCATCAATACTTCTTTTACTTTTGAGCCTATGAATAATATACTAATTGCTATTACTGGTGCAAGTGGTAGTATTTATGCCAAGTTGCTTTTAGATAGTTTAATGCAAATCAAAAATCAATACCATGAATTAAGCATTGTAATGAGTACTAATGCTAAGGAAGTTTGGCAAACCGAATTAGGCAATAATCACTACAACAATTACGATGCAAAATATTTTTCTCCTACCGATTTTTCAGCACCCTTTGCTTCTGGTTCAGCAAAGTATAATATTATGATTGTGGCTCCTTGTAGTATGGGCACTTTAGCAAGAATTGCAAATGGCATTAGCAATGATTTAATTAGCAGAGCTGCCGATGTTGTTTTAAAAGAAAGAAGAAAATTAGTTTTAATGGTAAGAGAAACGCCTTACAATTTAATTCACATAAAAAATATGGAATCAGTAACTCTTGCTGGTGGAATTATTTGTCCTGCAGTACCTTCTTTTTATTCCAACCCAACAACTATTGAAGATGTAGCAAAAACTGTAACAGATAGATTGCTTGACTTAGCAGGATTTAATATTGAAAGTTTTAGATGGGGAAAATAAATTTTATACCTCACGAATGGAATGTCCTGTTAAATTAATAAATACATCTTCCAAATTGGCTTTCTTTACTTCTTTAGGTTTTTCAAAGCCCGATTCAACTAAATTATCAATAAGTTTATCTGGTGTATCAATAGCAATAATTTTTCCATTATCAATAATAGCAACTCTGTTACATAAAATTTCTGCTTCGTCCATGTAATGTGTAGTAATAATAATCGTTGTTCCAGTACTTTGAATATCTTTAATGAGTTGCCACAAATTTCTTCTTGCTTGAGGGTCTAAACCTGTTGTAGGTTCATCTAAAAAAATAACTTTAGGCTTATTAATTAATGTTGTAGCTATAGAAAAACGTTGCTTTTGCCCACCACTCAATTCTTTAAATTTTGCTTTTGCTTTATCTTGTAAATTTACCTGTTTCAATAAAGCCATAGCATCTGTTTTTTCATTGTACAATCCAGCAAATAAGTTTATAAGCTCTATTAAATTTAAACCAGGGTAATAACCACTTGTTTGTAATTGCACACCAATTTTTTGTTTTATAGCACTGGGGTTTGTGTCTATATTTAATCCATCAACAATAACTGTTCCACTGGTTTTATTTCTTAATGTTTCAATAATTTCGAGTGTTGTAGATTTTCCTGCACCATTGGGTCCTAATAAACCAAAAATTTCTCCTTCATATACTTCAAAAGAAATTCCTTTTACTGCATGAAAACTTTCGTACTTTTTGTGTAAATCCTTTACACTAATAATTATATGGTTCATTAAAATTTTTATTGATTTTTTTTCAAGAAGCAACAAAATTAAATACTGCAATACTTTTTATAAGAAAATAAATTTCATTTTCCTAAAGGAATAGCAATAGTTATACTTTGTTGTTTAGGAACAAAATTGTGTGCAGTATAACCCATTTTTTTATCATAATACGCAGCAGCAAATAATAAATTTTTTTGGGCTTGCACATTCAAAAAACCACCTACCCCACTCAGCAAACCACTTGTAGCAATAAGCCACCAATTTACCTTTCCATCATTAGCAGCAATAAAAATATTGGTAAGAGGTAAAGCTACTGCTCCAGTAAAAGTTAAAATATCGGCAGTGGTTTTATTGGCTTTGTATTTTTTAAAATAAGTATTAAGTTGTTCATCATTTAATTTATTAAATAGTGCATTTAGTTTCTTTTTGCCTACAAATAATTTTCCTTCATAAACCAAGCCAGGCCTTGATAAAGGAGGAATAAAACTTATACCTTTTGCACTATGATAATATAATTGCTCTTGAATTTTTTGAGCCTGCGATTGCAAACAAATTAGTACTAAAATTGCTACTAAAACTTTTTTCATTAGTTGTTTAAATTAAAATTGTTTTTGTTTAGGAATTATTTTTCTTTTCACGAATTAATGTAATTCCTAAGTAGGTAGATGAACTTTTCTTCGAACTAAATCTTTTGCTATTGGCTGGTCTGTATTGACT
>JAIXLB010000102.1 GCA_026931905.1 Chitinophagales bacterium | reverse complement strand
ACCCGCGACCTCCGCCGTGACAGGGCGGCATTCTAACCAACTGAACTACCGATCCAACTTTTTAAGAACTTTATATAACTCCCTTTTGGGGTTGCAAATATAAGGGCAAGATTTTTTCTTAAAAAAATCTTTTTCAGAATTATTATATACTTTTTAATTGTGCTATGGCTTGTACTGGATTTTCTACTTTAAAAACTGTATTTCCTGCTACTAAAACATCTGCCCCTGCTTGTATAATTTGAGCAGCATTTTCAAAGTTAACTCCACCATCAACTTCTATATGAGTATGCAAACCTTTGTCATTACACATTTTTCTAAGTTGTTTAATTTTTTCAATGGACTGAGGTATAAATTTTTGTCCACCAAAACCTGGGTTTACACTCATTAAGCAAACTAAATCTATATAAGGTAAAATATCTTCTAATAAGTGTACTGATGTATGAGGATTTATAGCTACGCCTGCCTGCATACCTAAATTTTTTATTTGCTGAATATTTCTGTTTAAATGTGTGCAAGCTTCGTAATGTACCGTTAAAATATCTGCTCCTGCATTTTTAAATTGTTCTGCAAAATTTTCTGGTTGTTCAATCATTAAATGTACATCGCAAACTTTGGTGGTTGTTTTTCTTATAAACTCTACAATCATTGGTCCAAAAGAAATATTGGGAACAAACCTTCCATCCATTACATCTAAATGAAACCAATCTGCTTGGCTATGGTTGAGCATTTTACACTCTTCTTCGAGTTGTAAAAAATTAGCACTTAATAACGATGGGGCTATGATAGGCATTTTAGTATTATTAATGACTGAATAAAAATTTAAACTACAAAAATACTACTCCATTAAATCATTTTCACGAACTTCTAAATAATTGGTCATTGCTAAAACTGTGGGTTTTTGTAATGCAAAAAACGCAATAAGTACAGCAGCTAAAACTAAAAATGATGTACCAAGTGTAACAAAGTAACCAATGATAGCAACAAAAGTTGCAAATTCCAGTAAAGCAAATTTGATAATTGATGCTTGTCTGTATTTTAAAATCTTTTCATTTAACGCTTGAATATTTTTTAACTTTTCTATATTTTTTTTGAATAAAAATAAAGCTGCAACTACACTAAAAACTGCAATACCTGTTATTATCATTTGAATTTTTCTACTAAAGTCATTGTCTAAATCTGAAGTGTTATTGTGATTTATATAATAAACAATAGCCGCTAATAATATTTGTGCTATTAACATGGCTGTATGCATAATTATTAAAGTCTTAAGATTTGAGTTGAGTTTTTTAAAATTCATGAAAATATTTTTTTTAATAATAAGGGCTAATTAACCAATATAGCAATGGTCCTGTAATTGTAATATACAACCAAATGGGAAAAGTAATTCTTGCTATTTTTTTATGTTTATCAAACTCTGCTGTTAAACCTCTATATGCTGTGAATAATATAAAAGGTAAAATAATTGATGATAAAAGAATGTGTGTTATTAAAATAAAAAAGTAAAAAACTCTTATTGCACCTTCGCCGCCAAATTTTGTATCTCCTGCAAGTAAATGATGAATGATGTAGCTTATTAAAAATACTATTGAAAGCAACAAAGCTGTTATCATTAATTTTTTATGCAAATGATATTTTTTTCTTTTTACTGCAACGAATGCAGCAACAAGTAATACTGTTACTATAGAGTTAATAAAAGCATTTAATGCAGCAAAAATGTGTACATCAAAATTGAGTTTTATGTTTAAGTGAATATTACCTAAGCTTAATATTGTTAAAAAAATTACCAAAGAAATTAAGGCAATAATCCTTTTTGCTTTTTTATCGTTTTTTTGAATTACGGCTTGCATACTATGAATTTTTATCGTCTTTCTTTTTGCGTTGTGTAAAGCTCCAAATAAATCCACTAATTAATAATAAAGCTATAAGCCAAAGCCAACTTAAATCTATAATTGCTGAGGCTACTTTACTTTTTTCTTTTTTATCTTTTTCAAGAAATAATAGTCCTATATCTCTTGCAAGAACTGATAACGATGCAGAATCTTTTGCAATACCACTATAAGATTGCTCTAATCTTCCACGAACAACATAATTTTTATCCAGCAAAACAAATCTTCCTGTATGAGGAAACTCAGGACTAATGGGTACTTTTTCTAACTTATCTATTTTTAATTCGTTGAAAATATAATCGTAAATAGAATCTCTGTTTCCTGTAAGCAACCACCAATTATCTGGGTTTACACCATAGGCATCTGCATAATGTTTTAGCACAGGAACAGAATCTCTTTCTGGGTCAATAGATAATGAAATAAACTGTACCACAGAAGAGTCAATTTTTTCTCTTGTATTACCGCCTTTAGCAAAACTTTGTTGAAGTTTTTTCATGCTTTTGGTAAGCTGTGGGCAAATGCTGCCACAACTTGTAAAAAACAAATCTATAACTATTGGTTTTCCTTTAATATCGTACAATTCAACAGTATCACCCAGTTGATTAACTAATCTAAAATTGGCAGATTTGTGCCAAAAAGTATCAGTAGTTAATTTACCATCAACCTCCTTCGTTACTACGGTATCAAAAAAATATTTTTTAGGAAACACAACTGCGTTTTCACCCACTCCTCTTAAAATTAAATAACCAACAATTGGAATAAAAATAGCTATTATTAGTGCAGGTATAGATCTTTTGCCCATAAGTCAATTTATTATTGATTGCTTGCAAAAGTAACTAAATACAACAGTAATAATTGCAATACTCTTATAAACATTTTATAAAAAATTCTGTTGTAAAAAATCATTATACATTTTACGCCATTTAGCCCACTCTGGCTGTGTAGTAATAAAATGATTGTGAAAAATAGTTATCAATTTACCATTTACTTTTTTTACAACAGAAAAATAGTTTTGTAGTTCTTCGGCAGCTTGCAAAGCAGAAAATTTTTGCTCAAAAAAAGAATTAGCTTCCATGTAACAAAATGGATGTATGGTAAGTTCTGTTGTTTTGTTTTTCTCTATATCAAACCATAAAAAAGGTAAAGTGTAAGAAGCTCTAAAACCATTGATGCTGCCATATCCCATAGAAAAATCATGTTTTATATTTTGTTGTATTAGGTTGCGATAAGTACTGGGAAAACTCATTCTTATATAATGTTGCCTGCTTAACAAAATATGCTGCTGTGTAATGTTTTGTAGTGTTTGTATTTCTTGTTGTAATAAATTGTTATTGTTGCCACTTTGCCACGAAGGATGAATGCCAATATGGTTTGCATATTTTGAAACATGATGAAAAATTAACTGCTTCATTGCGTTAGAAGAAGGCGATAAATTTTTGTCATAGCCTTTTCTGTCTTTTGCAAGAAGAAAAAAATAAACAGGGTGCAAATTATATTGTTGGTGTAGTGCATCTAAAAAATCATATACATCAAAAGGGTCTTTCTTTTGGTTGGTAAGCACTAAAATTTTTTCTTGAGCAATATTTATTTTTCCTTGTAAAAAACTTTTAATTATAGTGGCAATATTGTGTAATAAACCATGATGCTTAATACTGTAAGCTATATCTATATCGTACGTTGGTTGATAAGAAAATTTTGTATCTGAATACTCCGTTATTGAAAATAATGTGCAAATTTTTTGTAGCCACAAGTTTATTAATGGCAAATGCAAAAAATTATTTTTGAAAGCTATACTGTTTTCATGAGCATATCTTCCATACATATCTTTTTGGTGTGGCAAATACTCTTCATAACGTGTAAGTAAATAAAAACTTGCTGCAAAAAAATCAAAAGGAATATCACCTTCTGTTTTAAAAAATACAGGAAAACCTTTCCAATCAAAAATGATGATTTCCTGCTCCTGAATATCATTTTCAAATAATAAATGATGAGGCTTTATCCATAATTCATTGTTGGTAATTTTGTTGGCAGAGTAATTAATTTTATTCTGAGAAGATTGGATGAAACTTTCTTTGCTGTTTGTAAAACTTACATGATTATTGAATAAAGTTTGAACAATATATTGCAAACGAGGCGTAGTATTTTCAGTATAAACAATCATGTATGTTCAATAAAGAGTAATGAGTTTATTTTACAAATCTGTTCTAAAATCTTGCCACATTTCATTGAATGTTTTTTTGCTGAATTGTATATCGCCTCTTTGTTTCGACCAGCCTTTTACCATTTTATTTACAACCCAATTTTTTAGTTTTGCATTACCGCTATTCATTAATTTTCTACTTAAACTTGCTTTTTTCCAAGCCTTCCATGCCACACGTTCTGCAATAGTGCTATAACCTTCTAATACTGCCTCACGTCTGTTATCAATCAATAATTCATGTATGTTGATATGTACAGGGCAAACTTCTGTACAAGCTCCACACAATGAAGATGCATAACTTAAATGTTTGTAATCTTCCATGCCTTTCATGTAGGGAGTAATAACTTTTCCAATGGGTCCACTATATGTTGTACCATAACTATGCCCTCCAATATTTTTATACACAGGGCAAACATTTAAGCAAGCACCACATTTTATACAATTCAAAGCCTCACGAACAGTAGGATTTACTAACAAATTGGTTCTGCCATTATCTAAAAGAATTACATACATTTCTGCTGGTCCATCAACTTCATTTTCAAGTTTTGCTCCTGTAATAATGGTGTTGTAAACAGTAACTTTTTGTCCTGTACCAAAGGTGCTAAGCAGTGGCCAAAACAAATGTAAATCGTGAACAGAGGGCAACACTTTTTCAATACCAGCAATAACAATATGTGTTTTAGGCATACTGCAACTTAACCTTGCATTGCCTTCATTTTCTGTAACAGCCACAGCTCCTATATCTGCTAATATAAAATTTGCACCAGTAATACCTACTTCTGCATTGGCAAATTTTTCTCTTAATGTATTACGAGCCACTTGGGTTAATTCTTCTGGTGTTAAGCCATTAGGCACTCCTAAATGTTCTGTAAAAACTCTTGCAACATCTTCTTTGCTTTTGTGCATGGCTGGTGTTACAATATGATAAGGTGGTTCATTGTCTAATTGTTGAATGTATTCGCCTAAATCTGTTTCTACACTTTCAATTCCTAATTTTTCCAAGTATGGATTCAAATGAATTTCTTCTGTAACCATACTTTTACTTTTTACAACAGTTTTACAGTTTTTTTCTGTACAAATTTTTCCAATTATTTCTAAAGTTTGTTTATCATTTTCTGCCCAAAAAACTTTTACTCCACGTTCTGAAATCTTTTTTTCAAACTCCAATAAGTATTTATCTAAATGTTCTACAGCTTCCCACTTTATATTTTTTGCTAATTCTCTTGTGCTTTCAATATTGGCAAATTGTTTTTTACCATTAGGCACAGCAGCATTGTATTTGCTTATGTTGTAGTTTATTTTTCTTCTATGTTCTAAGTCGGCAGCTTTTATTGTACTTTTTGCAATAAATGTTGCAGCATTCTTGTTCATACAAACAAATTATTTTTTTAAAATTGATAGTTTACAAGAGAAAAGAAAGTAGAAAATCATTACACTTCTGTAGTCCATTTATCTCTTTCATCTGGCGAAAATTTCCAAGGTGCAAAATTGTTTTCAATATTGCTAAACATACTATTCCATTCCTGTGGTGCATTGCTGTCTTCCATTATTAAACTTCTTCTCAATTCTATAATTATTTCTAAAGGCGAAATGCTTACAGGACATTCTTCTACACAAGCATTGCAAGTGGTACAAGCTCTAAGCTCTTCAACAGAAATATAATCGTACAGCAATGATTTTCCATCATCAACAAACGATTTATTTTTATCTATATTTTTTCCTACTTCTTCCAGTCTATCTCTTGTTTTCATCATTATAGCTCTTGGGCTTAATAATTTTCCTGTCATGTTTGCTGGGCAAGCAGCAGTACAACGACCACACTCTGTACAACTATAAGCATCCATTAAATTTTTCCAACTTAAATCAAAAACATCTTTTGCACCAAAACGTGCAGGAGGTGCGGCATCTGCAGGAGCTAATTCTGGTTGCATTGCATACAAGACTTCATTTTGTACGCTTGGCATATTTTTCATTTCGCCTTTAGGTTCTAACCTTGCATAATAGGCATTTGGAAAAGCTAATAAAATATGCAGGTGTTTGCTGTAAGGCAAATAATTTAAAAAAGCAAAAATGCCAATAATGTGCAGCCACCAACAAACTCTTTCAATACTTAACAAAGTAGTATTTGAAAAATTATTTAATAAAGGATGTATGTAAAATGAGATGATAAAATTGCCTGTTTGATTTTCTGCATAATGCCCATAACCATTTTGTTGTAATAAAGTATCTGAAGCATTCATTATTAAAAACAAACTCATTAAAACAATTTCTGTAAATAAAATATAATTAGCATCGCTAAAAGCCCATCCTTTCAAATCCTTGTGTGCAAAGCGTTTTATTTTAATGATATTTCTACGAATAAGAAAAATAGCACAAGCTGTAATTACTAAAATTGCTAACACTTCAAAACTATTTATCAGAAATTTATATAAGGGCGAAGGCAGTAATCCTACAAACAATCTGTGTTTTCCTAAAATACCATCTAATACAATTTCAAGCACTTCAATATTAATAATAATAAAACCCAAATACACTATTAAATGTAAGAATGCCACCAAAGGATTTCTAAACATTTTCTTTTGACCAAAAGCCAGCAACAGCATATTTTTTATACGTTGCTGTTTGTTATCAGAATAATCTTCATCTTTTCCTAATAAAATATTACGACGAATTTCAATTGCTTTTTTTGCAAACAGATAAACTGCAATACCAGAAATAATTAAAAATAAAACCTGAGGAATATAGTGCATGGTAAGAAAATTAAAACAGTAAAAATAGTTTTATTGGTAGTTCAAAGATAGGTTGTTCAATGGTAATCTTTACAATCGTATGTTGTAGTATTTTTCGTTAGTGTATATTTGGTTAATTGTATTTATCTTGAAAAATAAACTACGCCAGAAATGTCTAACAAAAAATATATTTTAAATAAGGAAGAGGCTGCATTAAAAATGCAACGTTTGGCTTTGGAAGTAGCAGAACATTTATCTGAATCGGTTGATGAACTTATTATTATAGGTGTACAAAAAAATGGATTTCCTATTGCAGAAAAAATTAAAATGCTTTTGCAAGATTATATTCATCAACCCATACAAATTGTTTCTTTAACACTTAATAAAGCAAAGCCTGATGAAATAACACTTTCGTCTAACATTGATTTTAATCACAAAAATATTTTATTGTGTGATGATGTTATGAATAGTGGTAAAACTTTATTGTATGCACTAAAGCCTTTATTAAACTATCATCCCAAAAGCATACAAACATTGGTTTTGGTAGAAAGGACCCATAAACAATTTCCTGTAAAACCAGATTTTGTGGGTTTAAGCTTAACCAGTACTTTACAAAATAATATTGTAGTAGAAATTGAGAATAATGAAATTACAGGAGCTTATATGGTTTAACTTTCTATCATCAAACTACCAATTAAAAGTTACTTTTAAATCAATAGCTGGGTTAAGACTTTTTTCAACAGGGCAGCTTCTTGCAATACGAATGAGTTGTTCTTTTTGAGTATCTGTAGCTTTAAAATTTTCAGTAAAAAATAATTCAGCAACAATACCTGCTACTCTTCGAGGAGCATCGGTACTCATAATTTTTGTAACATTAATTTTAGTTCCATCAAAATTCAAATTCATGTCGGCAGCTTTAATAGCCATTGTTGTAATCATACAACTTGCATAGCTGGTAGCAAGCATATCTGTAGGGCTAAAACGTTCGCCTTTTCCATGATTATCGGTAGGTGCATCGTTTTCAATAGTAGTGCCACTTTGTAAATGTGTTAATTCTGTTCTTAAATTTCCTATGTAAACAACAGTACTTGTCATAATAAATAAATTTTGCCCTAAATTTACACTCTATATTTTATACATGGTAAAGAATATTGTAATACTGTTATTAGCAGCCATCCCTTTAACCCTTGTAGCACAAAGGCAAAAAGAGCTTACACCCAGACAGCAAAAAAAAGCAGAACGAAGAGAAAAAATTGAAAAATTAATTAAGAAAGAAGAAGATGGGGCTTTAATTTTTAATAAGCAAAATGTTTTTGCCTTTAAATTAAGTACTGATGGTTATGGCTTATTTTATGAAAGAGGAAAATTTAAAACCAATACAGTTACTAATATTATTTGGGCAGAAATAAGTGAACACAAACATCCTAAAGAACAAAAATTTGTTACAGGAAATCCTGGATGGGGCTTTACAATTGGAACTCCTTATGTATATGGTAAAATAAATAATTTTTATAACTTTAAGTTGGGCTTTGGACAACAAAGATTGATAGGAGGCAAAGGCAGTAAAAATGGAGTAGCCACCTCTTTGATTTATGGTGGTGGATTGTCTTTGGCATTAATGAAGCCCTATTTTTTAGATGTACAAGACCCACTTACATTAGAAACCAAAGTGATTAGGTATAAAGATGACGAGAATTTATTTTTAGACCAAACAAGAATTATTGGCTCTGCAGGATTTATGAAAGGAATTGGTTACACAAAAGTTATTCCAGGATTACAAATTCGTACAGCATTAAGATTTGATTATGGGAGATATAATGATTTAGTATCAGCCTTAGAAGCTGGTATTAATGCAGAGTTTTATACCAAAGAAATTGTACAAATGGCAAATAATACCAATCATAAATTCTTTTTTAATGCTTATATAGCATTGGCTTTTGGCTCAAGAAAATAAAGATTGAATTTTATCCTTTAATAAATATTGCTTTCATTATCATACCTGCCATTTTAGGGTTTTCTTTTAACCTTCTGGTACAGTAAGCAAACCATTTTTTACCATAAGGTACATACACACGCATTGTATGACCTGCTTTTACAATAGTGCTTCTTAACTCTGGTGTTACGCCATACAGCATTTGAAATTCGTACATACTTTTTGGCACATTGTATTTTTGAATAAGTTGCAAAGCTCCATCAACAACAGCTTTATGGTGTGTGGCTATGCCTACATATATTTTATGTTGAAACATTAATTCAAGGTCATCTAAAAAATGTTGTACCACTTCATCATAGCCTTTGTAGGCAATAGTTTCAGGTTCTATATAAATGCCTTTGCACAAGCGATAGTTTACAGGAATTTCTGGTGTATGTAAATCCAACATATTTTCTATATCGCTTTTTGTTCTTTTTAAATAAGCTTGTAAAACCAAACCTACATTCTTAGGAAATTCTTTTTTCAGTTTTCTAAATAGCTCAATTTCTAAATCGGTACAAGGCGAATCTTCCATATCTATTCTTACAAAACTGTTGTAAGATGCAGCTTTGGCAACAATGGTTCTAATGTAGTTGTAACAAGCATCTTTATCTAACAATAAACCAAACATGGTAGGTTTTAAAGAAAAATTTCCATCAATGTTTTGTTGTTGAGCTTCTTCTATAACTTCTAAATATTCTTTGGTATTAGCTTCTGCTTCTGATAAAGTTGTAATAAATTCCCCTAAAATATCTATTGTAACTTTTATGCCATCTTTGTTTAGTGCTTTGCAATGTGCTAAGGCATCGTTTATTGTTAAACCTGCAACGTATCTTTTAGAAAAAGCCCAAACAAATTTTTCTGGCATATAAGGTAATAACGCAGCAATTAGTTTATTAAACATAACTTACATTTTATAATAGGGTGCAAAGTTATTGTATTAATTATTACACTTTTTGAAAGAAGTATTACAATACTTATTTTATTGATAAATGGATGTAAGCTTTTAAATCCATTTCATTTTATAAGCAATAGCTGTAGCTTCTGCTTTAGAGTTGATGTGTAGTTTTTGATAAATATTGTAAATGTGTGCTCGTACAGTTTTGGGGCTAATAAAAAGTTGTACAGCAATAGCTTTATAATCTTTTCCTGAAACAATTTGTTTTAAAATTTCCAATTCTCTTTCAGATAAAACTTGATTGGCTTCGTTTTGTTTAGCAACAGGTTTTGTATTGTATTTAAGCCAGCTTAAAGTTTTTCTGGCTATTGCAGGGCTCATTGGTACTGAATTGTGTTCTATAACTCCTGTAATGGCTTCTTTTAATTGTAAGGCGTTATCATCTTTTAAAAGATAGCCACAGGCTCCTGCTTGTATGGCTTCAAAAATTTTTTCATCGTCATCAAAAACGGTAAGAACTATAAATTTGACCCCCTCATATTTAATAGTCCCTACCGTTATAGCTTCTATGCCATTCATTACAGGCATATCAATATCCATTAATACAATATCAGGATAATTGACAGGCAGTAATTGTTGCATTTTTTGTAAGAAATCTTTGCCGTTTTCCGCTTCCCAAACTATAGATATTTCGTCTGTGTTTAGTAAGTTAGTTTCTATTGTTTTACGATTAATTTTCTTATCGTCAACGACAACCACCCTTATCATAATGCAAATATTAGTTGTTGAAAATAAACATCCTATAAGGCATTTGCCTTATTTTGTAGTATAATAATTTTTGTACCTCTTGTTGGTTCAGAGTTTATTTGTACATCATAACCTATTTCCTTAACTCTTTCTTTAATATTAGAAAGTCCGTAACTATTATTTTGTGTTTGTTCTATTTCAAATCCAGTTCCATCGTCTTCTATTGTTATTAATAATTGATGTTCGTCTTCAAAAAAAATATTGATGTTTTTTGCATTGGCATGTTTTAAGGCATTTTGTAACACTTCTTGTAAAATTCTAAATAATTGCAAAGTGATATTAAAAGGAAGTACAGTATTGTTTTTAATATTTTCAGAAAAATTTAATGTGATGTTTGGATAACTTTCTGTAATAGTTAAAGCATATTTTTTAAATCTATCAACAAATTTTGTAAACACAATATTTTTACTGCTTAATACCCATATACTATCTCTTAAATTAGACATAATATTTTGTGCATATTCTTTTAGTGTTTCTGTTTGTTTTGAAGTTTGTTGTGTAGGAATATTATTTAAACCTGCAATTAGTGCAGATGTATAAGCTCCAATATTATCGTGCAAATCTCTGCTTATTCTTAATCTTTCGTTTTCGAGCATTTGTTCGGCTATTAATTTTTGTTTTTGCAGTTTCAATTTTCTTTTTAATCTAAAGTAAAATAGTAATAGCAATACAATAACTATAAAAGCAATCATTAAAAATTTAAAAAGCAGGGTTTTGTAAAAAGGAATTTTCTTATAAATACTAATAGTTGCAATAGGTGCATTTAAAAAATTTCCTTGCGACCTTGATGCTCTTACTTCAAAAATAAATTTTCCATAAGGCAAAGTTGTATAACTTACTCTTCTTTCACCCATATTTGCATCAATCCATTCATCATTAAATCCTTTTAATCTGTATTGAAAAAAAACAAACTGGGGCTGCATAAAATTACTTGTTCTAAATTCAAAAGATACAGAGTTTTCATCTTCTTTCAACTCAATAAAACTTGTATCAAACGCAATACTATTTTCGTTTACGTTTACTTTATAAATAATTGATTGCAGTTGTTGTTTTTGTAACTGAATTTTATTACTGTTTATAGCAATTAATGCAACATTGCTTCCTAAATAAATAGTACCATTTTTTGATTTATAAATAGCTCCTAAAGAAAAATTTGCAGATAATAAACCTTTTATTCCTACAATAGGAAAAAACTGCTTTGCAGTAGTATCAAATACATTTATTCCAGTAGGAGATATTGCCCAAACCCTTGATTGGTTATCTATTTCAAGGCTGTAAACAATATTACTAGTTAATGAATTTTTTTCTGAGTATTGGGTAATTTTTTTTCCATCATAATAAAATACTCCTTGAGATATGGTAGCTATCCAAAAATTATTTTTATTGTCTTGAATAACTTTAGTAATTAAAGTATTGGGAAAAGAAGCTGTATCGGAATTGCTTGAAAAATATTGAATGGATACATTGTCTTTATTTAGTATATCAATTCCTGTTGTTCCTGCAATCCAAATATTTTTATTAGCTGCCTCTATTGCATTAAAAGTAAAATAATTGTGCAATGTGTTTTTAGTAGATTTATCTGTTGATAGCTTTATCCATTGTTTTGTAATTGAATTATAAATTGAAACTCCCGATTCGGTTAATACAATAATTTTTTTGCTTTTGGTATAGGTAAGTTGATTAACGGTATTGTGTGTTAATGAATTATTTTCTTTGGTAAAATGATTAAGTATAGTACCATATTTATTTAATAAAAAAACTCCTTCTTCACTTACTGCACACCAAATATTATTTTCATCGGCAGTTAAAGCTGTTACTTGTTTGTTTGCAAAAGCTTTTAAGGTAGCCGTATTGTTTTTATTTACTGTATAAAGTCCATTGTTTGTAGCAAACCAAATAGTATTGTCGAGCTCTGTTATAGCTTTTACTTTGTTATTGATATAAGGCGTATGAATAAAAGTAAAATTTGTAAAGGAAGGATGTGAAATAAAAATACCTGCATTGGCAGATGCTATCCAAACATTATTGTCGTTATCATGTAATGTATATAAAATTTCGCCTGTTGGTAGCGAATAAGGATTAGATGTTTCTGAAGCAATATGCTCTATCATTGTTTGGTTCTTTACCAAATAAATACCATTGTTGGTACTAATCCAAGCTGTATTTGAAGTATCAAAACTTATATGATATATTCTTGCAGGAATAGAAATTTTATTTCGTATCCATTGTTTGGTTTTGGTGTCAAATAATTCAATAGTTGAATGGTTGTTACTATTGCATAACCAAACAACATCGCTTTTATCCATGAAAGCAAAATTTCCTCCACTCTCAATTTTATTCTGTATAAATTTTGTATTAGGGGTAGCAGCAGCCAACGAATCTTTTAAAAACTTGTTATAAATATTTTTGTTATTGTACGATACCCACCAGTATTGATTTTTACTATCAAAAACCGGAACAACACTTTTCATTTCCTCTGCTTTAATTTCTATTATTTTTTTTTGCTTACTATTATAAAAGGCGTATTCATTGTTTACTGTAATCACAAAAACTCCTTCCTTATCTGCAATGCTTACATCATGATGCTTTATGTTTTTTGTTTTGCTTTTGTTTTTAATATTGAAATACTCAAAATATCCTGTTTTTTTATTTAATTTATTAAGTCCATTTCGTGTGCCTATCCATAAATAGCCATTGTTATCTTCTGTAATTGAAGTAACAAACTGGTCGCTAATAGAGTGTTTTTTTTGTGAATTGTGTTTATAAGTAACAAACTTAGAGCCATCAAAACTATTTAATCCATCTTGTGTGCCTATCCAAATTAATCCATCTTTATCTTGATAAATACAAGAAATGCTATTTTGAGAAAGTCCGTCAGAAAAGTTGTACTGTAAAAAACGATATTGTTTTTGAGCAATTATGAAATTGTGTAAAAGCAAAAAAAAGAAAAGCATCAAGCTCTTTAAGAGCAATAAATTAGTAATTCTTTTGGTTTGCTTCATATTTTAAAAATAATTCATTCGCTTGCAATGCCATCAATTATTCTTGCAAGGGTATAATCTTTTTCTGTAATCGTGTTATTTGCATCATGGGTATTGAGGTAAATTTCTACTGTATTCCAAACATTATTCCATTGTGGGTGATGATCCATTTTTTCGGCTTCCATAGCAACTCTTGTCATAAATGCAAATGCTTGAGAAAAGTTTTTAAACTCAAATTTTTTGTATAATTTATTATCTACTGTTTGCCACATTTTATAAGTGTATTAAAATTTTAAAAAACCATGTTCCCTTTATTTTTTATTTGCTCAGGGCTAAGTTCTACTACCAATTGTACACCCTTTATTTTTTTTATAGCTGCTTTAATATTATTGTAAAGTTCATCTTCTACAAAATCATATTTCATAAGCCACAAAAAATCAATATGCTTAAACTCATTCAATAAATATTCACCATCATTATGGTTATGGTACAAAAAATGAGTAAGGGTTGAACTGTTTGTTTTCGATTCATAAACATTAAAAAAGTATTCTCTTTTTCTTTTGGTTAAGCAAATTTCAATGTCGTTGTTTAATTTAAAATTAAAGCCCATAAAATTATTTAGCAGCCAACAAAGCTTATAATTTTTTACAGTTGTAGTTATACCCAATAATCTTGTGTCTTCAAAAAAATCATTATGCAAAGGTGCTAAATCTAATTTAAGTTGCTTCATTATTAAAAATATCAAGAAGTGTACTTATTCTGTTTTAAGTAAAATTAAGAAAATTACACTAACAAGTTATTGCTTGTTTATAATAAAAATTATCAATGCTATCCTCTATCTACCAAAAGTATTAATACATTTTTTTAACAGGTATTGTTTTTTATTGTAGAAATAAAAATTTATTTTAGTTGCATGAAAGTTGTACTATTATATTTAAGTGTACTCATAGTGCATACATCTTTTGCTCAAGATTCTTTATTCTATTTTATTTCAAAAGAAAATAGGTTATCGGAAAATATAAATTTTACAAAAAACAAAGGAAATTTATTAGAAATTGTACAACAAGAATACTGTTTTTGGAACGACCCAGAAAATAGAATTGAAACAGACAAATCCTGTATTAATAAAATAAAAACATACTGGGCTAATTTGAAATTTTATCCTACTTCAAAACAAATTCAAAATCATTATTGGCAAGATAGAAACCCTTGGAGTGCAGCCTTTATTTCTTGGTGTATGAATGAAGCGGGTTATGGAAATAGTTTTAAATATGCACCTAATCATGCCAGATATATTGTTTGGGCAAACGACAATAAAATAAACCAAAATGACAGTTTGCCATTTTGGGCTTATGATGTTACAGATAATGAAGCTGCTTATCCTGAACCTGGCGATTTAATTTGTAAAAACAGATTAGGCAACCAATACACTTTAAATACAATAAATGAAAATGCAGTATCGCACTGTGATGTTGTTACTGAAATAGATAAAGCCAATGGCATTATAACTGTTATTGGAGGCAATGTATTGGATAAAGTAAATAAACGTTGGATATTTTTAAAGGAAGATGGTTTTATAGATAAAAACGCCGTTTGGCTTTGCTTTGATACCAATGGAATAGCTATTACAGGCAGCCAAGAAGAGTTTTTTACAGTAATAAAAGTGCATTAATTTTTTAAAAAAAATATTACCACTTGAAACTAATACTGTGTTACAAAACACATTACTTATTATGTTTGCATGAATATATTAATGCCTAATGAAAGTAACAGAGCATATTGATAAAGCAAAAGATACGCTTATATCGTTTGAAATTTTACCTCCTTTAAAAGGAAAAACAATACAAACTTTATTCAATCATTTAGACCCCTTAATGGAGTTTAAACCCAGTTGGATAAATGTTACCTATCACAGAAGTGAAAGTGCTTTTAAAAAGAAAATAGACGGAACTTTTGAAAAAGTTGAAGTTAGAAAACGCCCTGGAACTGTAGGTATTTGTGCTGCTATAATGAACTATTATAAAATAGATACTATACCTCACTTTATTTGTGGTGGCTTTAATAAAAGAGAAAGCGAAGATGCTTTAATAGACTTAAATTTTTTAGGAATTAACAATGTTTTGGTTTTGCGTGGCGATGCAGAAAAAAACGAAGCTAATTTTATACCAGAACCAGATGGGCATGCTCATGCAATAGAATTACAAAAGCAAGTTGTAAACCTTAATCATGGTATTTATTTAGATGAAGATATTCGTGATGGTGGTAAAACAAATTTTTGTATAGGAACTGCAGGTTATCCTGAAAAACATTTTGAAGCCCCCAACTTAGAAATAGATTTAAGAAGATTAAAAGACAAGGTTGATGCAGGTGCAGATTATATTATGACCCAAATGTTTTTTGATAACGAAAAATATTTTTCTTATGTAAAATCATGCAGAGATATGGGCATTACCGTTCCTATTATTCCAGGATTAAAACCTATTACCTCTAAAAAACAGTTGAGTGTATTACCTCGAATTTTTCATGTAGATATACCTACAGAACTTTCTACAGAAATTATGAAATGCAAAACAGACGAAGATGTTGAAATGGTAGGTACTAAATGGTTAATTAATCAAAGTAAAGAACTGAAAAAATTTGGAGCTCCTGTATTGCATTTTTACACTTTAGGAAAATCCAAGGTTGTTGAAAATGTAGTAAGGGAATTAGTATAACTATTTATTAAAATAAATGCTACCTTTGTAATATGCAAAAATGGATTTCATCAATTTTATTTTTAATTTTTAGTTTCAATGTATTGGGGCAATACAATGTATCCAATAGTTGTTGCAATACATCAAATACTTCACAATCTGTTTCAAAAAAAATGGATTGTAAACCCAAATGCTGCACTAAAAACAACAAACAAAAAACAAAATCTACTACACATAAATGTTGTATTATTTTACAACTACATCAAACATCTTATGCAGTAGAAAATAAAATAAATGTAAAGCAAGGTGTAAATAAAAATGTTACACAGACTATAACTGAATGTTACAGTTTTCAAAACTTATTCGAAAAATACAAACAAGAAAAACCATCCTATCAATCGGAGTTTTATAATTTATTTTCTCCGAAATTATTTATTCAGCATTGTAGCTATTTAATTTAGAATTTTCACTTTTCAGTTTATTGAATTAAACCTAATTATTTAATTTAAAAATTAAAAAAGTGAAAAAGTTTTTATTATATACCATAGGCGTTTTATTGAGTATAAATACAATGGCAC
>JAIXLB010000098.1 GCA_026931905.1 Chitinophagales bacterium | reverse complement strand
TTCATGGAAACTCAAGAAGCATAAAGGGTTGGGCAAAATATGCAAGAGATTTTTACAGATATAATTACGATGTAGTATTAGTGGATTATAGAGGATTTGGAAAAAGCACAGGAAAAAGAAGTGAAAAAGAGATGTTGGCAGATATGCAATTTATTTATGATGAACTCAAAAAAAAATATCCCGAGCATCATTTGTTAGTTTATGGAAGAAGCATGGGTAGTGGTTTTGCTACAAAAATTGCATGTGAAAATAAACCACGTTATTTAATTTTAGATTCGCCTTATTATAGTTTTAAAAAAGTGGTAGAAAGATTTATTCCAATACTGCCCGTTAAGTACATTTTAAGGTATCATTTAAGAACAGATAAATGGATAAGAAAAGTAAACTGTCATACGTATATAATTCATGGTACAAAAGATTATTTAATACCTATTTCTCAAAGTATAAAATTGCAAAAACTAAATCCATCAAAAGTTACATTAATAAAAATAAATGGTGGTGGGCATAATAATTTACCAAAGTTTGATGAGTATCATAATTTTATAAGAGATATTTTAAAAGAATAAAAGCTACAATAACTTTACTTTTACTTATCACGAAACATTGTTTTATAATAATAGAATAACTTTGCAACATGAGTGAAGTATTTGTAAATAAAGTAGCAGAAAGCGGAATTATAACTTTGGATTTAGAAAACTTTTATCCAAAAGACCCAGTAGATATTTTTGATTTGAAAGAATATCTTTTCATGGGTTTAATTTTAAAAGAAAAAGATTTTAGAGCATCACTTCAAAATGTAGATTGGAGTATTTATGCAAATAAAAATGTTGGAATTATTTGTAGTACAGATGCAATAATACCAGTTTGGGCTTATATGCTTGTAGCAACTTACTTACAGCCTGTTGCAAAATTTGTTTCTACAGGTAATAAAGAACAAATTATAGAGCAAATACTTCAACAAAAAATTAATAGTTTATCTATTGAAGATTATATTGATAAACGTGTAGTAATAAAAGGTTGTGGCGATATAGCAATTCCTGAAACTGCTTATACTGCTATAACTTTTAAACTAAGACCTGTAGTAAAAAGTATTATGTATGGCGAACCTTGTAGTACAGTTCCTGTGTATAAGAAAAAAAATAATTAAGGAGCAAGTCGTTCCATCATCCAAATATTATTTTCCAAAGTATATTGCAATCTGTCGTGCAAACGATTAGGTCGTCCTTGCCAAAATTCTATTAAGTTTGGCTTTACGCAATAACCTCCCCAATAATCTGGTCTTGGAACATTTTCTGTACCAAAAATTTCAGCATATTTTTTTTCGTTTTGCTCTATCACCTCTCTGTAAGGAATTACAGCACTTTGGTGCGAAGCCCAAGCACCAATTCTGCTTCCTATGGGTCTGCTATTAAAATAAGCATCACTTTCTTCATTACTTATTTTTTCTGCAATGCCTTCAATTCTTACTTGGCGTTCTAATTCTTTCCAAAAAAACACTAAAGCAACATTAGAATTTTGTGCAATTTCTTTGCCTTTATCGCTTTGGTAATTGGTAAAAAACACAAAGCCATGTTCATTAAAATCTTTTAGTAAAACAATTCTTGCACTGGGCGTTCCTTTTGCATTTACAGTTGCTAAGGTCATAGCATTTACTTCATGTATATTGCTATGTATTGCTTCATTCCACCATTTTTTAAATTGCTCAAAAGGGCTGTAAGCTGCATCTTGCTCAGTGAATGATGCTTTGCTATAATTCGTTCTAATAGCTGCTATTGATAAATCCATAATCGGTTTAAAAATTATAATTTTTAAGAGTTCAAATGTATGAATAATATAAAGTTTGCTTACTTAAATTTATAAACTTATACTTTTGTTGTTGGTGTTGTATATAGAAAAGTTTTTTAAATTTAATTAGATAAAGTATGAAGAGAATTTATTTTGATAATGCAGCTACAACAATGCTGGATAGTGATGTATTGGAAAGTATGATGCCTTATTTAACAACTTATTTTGGCAACCCTTCTTCAATATACAGCTATGGTAGAGAAAGTAGATTTGCTATTGAAAATGCAAGAAAATCTGTTGCTAAAATTTTAAATGCCAATCCGGCAGAAATATTTTTTACAAGTGGTGGTACTGAAAGTTCAAATACTGCAATTACAAAATCTGTAAGAGATTTAGGTTGTAAGCACATTATTTCTTCCAAAATAGAGCATCATGCCACTTTACATACTTTAGAAAACTTAGAAAAAAGAGGAGAGGCAACTGTAAGTTATGTAAAGCTTTTAGAAAATGGTTGTGTTGATATAAATGATGTAGAAAATTTATTAGCCAATTCTAAAGAAAAAACTTTAGTTACATTAATGCACGCCAATAATGAAATTGGGAATATTTTAGATATTCATGCAGTAGGAGAGTTGTGTAAAAAACACCATGCAATTTTTCATAGCGATACTGTTCAAACTGTTGGACATTTTACTTTTGATTTAAAAAATACTTATGTACATTTTATTACAGGAGCAGCACATAAATTTCATGGACCAAAAGGTGTAGGTATTTTATATATCAATGAAAATATAAAAATTAATCCTTTGATTTTTGGTGGAAGTCAAGAAAGAAATATGAGAGCTGGGACTGAAAATTTGTATGGCATTGTTGGCTTTGCAAAAGCCTTGGAACTGGCTACAGAAAATTTTAAAAAAGACAGTGCTTACATCAAAGATTTAAAATTTTACATGAAAGCAAAATTAGAATCCGAAATTGAAGGGGTTTCTTTTAATGGAGATGTTTTAAGTAAAAGTTTATATACAGTGCTAAGTGTAAATTTTCCAAAAACAGAAAAGAGTGAATTTCTATTATTTAATTTAGATATCAATAATATTTGTGCAAGTGGAGGTAGTGCTTGTTCAAGTGGTGCAGATGCTGGAAGCCATGTTATAGCAGCATTGTACAATAATAAATTAAATGCTGTTACGGTACGTTTTAGTTTTAGCAAATACAATACAAAAGAAGAAATTGATACAGTAATTGAAACTTTAAAAAAACTGATATAATTTTTTACACCAACAGTTTCTCAATTTCTTTAAATCCATTTTCTGCTGGTAAATGATTCCATAAAATATTGTAAATAGTAGTAGCTATAGGTATTTCAGCTTGTACAGTTTTATTCGTTTTGTTAATACATTTACTTGCAAAATATCCTTCTGCAATCATATTTAATTCTAATTGTGCAGCTTTTACACTATATCCTTTACCTATCATATTTCCAAAAGTTCTGTTTCTACTGTATAATGAATAACAGGTAACTAATAAATCGCCCAAATAAACAGAAGCTGCATAATTAATTTTCCTTTGTTCTTCTGCTGTTTCGTTGTTCCAAACTAATCGCCTTAAAAAAGTAACCATTTCATCGGCTGCATTGGTAATATAAACGCTTAAAAAATTATCGCCATACTCCAAACCATGAGCTATACCTGCTCCTAAGGCATAAATATTTTTTAAAATAGCAGCATATTGCACACCATAAATATCATGATTAATAACGGTGTTTAAATAATCTGTTTCAAAATGTGTAGCAATTTGTTTGGTAGTATTTTCATCAACACCAGAAAAAGTTAAATAACTCAATTTTTTTGCTGCAACTTCTTCTGCATGACAAGGTCCTAAAACTGTAAAATAGTTTTCAAGCTGTACATGAAAATGTTTATGTAAGTATTCATTCAATAAAATATTTTCAGTGGGCAAAATTCCTTTAATGGCAGAAACAATTTTTTTACCCTCAAAAGCATTGGCTGGTAATTGTTGTAAAACATCTTCAACAAAAGCAGATGGAATAGCAATAACCAATACATCGCTATTGTTTACAACTTCTTTAATATGGTTGTTTAAATTAAGTTGTTCTGTATTAAAAATAGCACTACTTACATAGTGAGGATTGTTTTTTTTAGATTGAAAGTGAGCAATCGTTTCTTTATTTCTAATCCACCAGTTTATTGTATTGCCATTATCGGTTAATAATTTTGCTAAAGCAGTTGCCCAGCTTCCGCTACCTAAAATTCCAAATTGCATAGTACAATTTTATTGATACGCAGCAAAGATACTGTTTAAAGCAAAGAGAAAATAAAACGAAAAATGTAGCTGTGAGAAGTCAAAAAGAATGTATGTAGAGAATTTTAAAGAGGTCCCGACCAGATTCGAACTGGTGTGGAAGCTTTTGCAGAGCTCTGCCTAGCCACTCGGCCACAGGACCTTTTAATTAAGGGTTGCAAACATAAGGCAAAAGAGAATATCTACAAACATTAAAAACGTAATTTTAATAGAGGCAGATTCAAGTCATAAGTGCGACAGTTAATTAATTGGGTTTAAATTAGCTTATTTGTTAAAGCGTGGTATAATACGTTTAAGGCTTTTAGGTTATGAAAGTAACAAAGGAAAATTGCACAAACTATTTTCTTAACTTTGAAATCAATAAAATGTAAACCAATAGTAGAAAAGCATAAAAAAACTATCAACTAAATTCAGTACCAGACAAAAAATACTATGGAATATTTTGAAAGAGAAATAGAATTTGAAGTAAATGATTTTGAAAATGTAAGAGAAGCAATCTCATCTTATTTTGAATTATATAACTTTAAAAAAAATAGAGAAGAAGAAGATTGTTTAATGTTTAAAAAAAACGAAAAATTTCTAAGTAGCTGGAGTTTTAAACCACTAAAATGGTACTCTTTTATTACAGTTAAGCTAATAGGCACTAAGAAAATTCGGGCAGCTTTTTTTTTAAGCACCACACACTTAATAAATGTTTTAAAAGAAATTGAAATCTGGAATATTTTTATTGTCAATTTTAAAAACTATTTAACCAATAACAATAACTATTCGGAAAATGAACTTAATAAGGCTATAAAAAAGTCTAAACTAATTGGTGGTTTCTTTTTTGCTACAATACTATTTGTAGGACTTTTAGCAGGTCTGCTGAAAAATTTTATAACTCATTTTTCAGGCTATTCTATTCCAAATCATTTTATAGTTCCACTGCTTATAGTTATTTACTCAGCTTATAAAAATAATAGAGCTAAAGCAATTTTAAAACAACAACAAGAAAAGGATCTAATCAAATAAACTACTTAATTATTTGCTACTATTCATCTAAATTATTACCCACATATTTTCTCCATTTTTCAATTACATTTTTCATGTCATCGGGTAGTGGAGCTTCAAAAAATATTTCTTTTTCTGTTCGTGGATGTATGAAACCTAATGTTTGTGCATGTAAAGCACAACGAGGGCATATTTCAAAACAATTATTTACAAATTGTTTGTACTTGGTATAAATAGTTCCTTTTAAAATTTTATCTCCTCCATATTCCCAATCATTAAATAAAGTATGTCCTATGTATTTCATGTGTACACGAATTTGATGTGTTCGTCCCGTTTCTAAAACACATTCTACTAAGGTTACATAATTCATTCTTTCTACAACTTTGTAATGTGTAATAGCATGTTTTCCTATTTCACCATCTGGGTAAGCATCAAACATTTTTCTGTATTGTTTATGCCTTGCAATATTTACCTGAATAGTGCCTTCGTTGTTTTCTAAATTACCCCAAACCAAAGCTGTATATTTTCTTTGTACAGTATGATTAAAAAATTGTTTTGCTAAATGTGCAGCAGCAGTGCTGTTTTTAGCAAGCACTATTAAGCCTGTTGTATTTTTATCAATTCTATGTACTAAACCAAATCGGGGTAATGTATCTTCATTTATTAAAGGATTTTGTTGATGAATATGATAAGCAACTCCATTTAATAAAGTTCCTGAATAATTTCCAACACCAGGATGCACAACCATATTAGAAGGCTTATTTATTACAATAACATCATCATCTTCATACACAATATTTAAAGGAATATTTTCAAGTTTAAGTTCTGTAGTTTCAGAATTTATTAAACTTAATACAACAATTTCATCGTTGGGTTTTATTTTGTAATTGCTTTTTACAATGTTGTTATTTACTGTTACAAAACCATTTTCTATAGCTTGTTGAATTTTATTTCTGGTAGCATTTTCAATTCTTATTTGCAACCATTTATCAATACGAAAAGGCTCTTGACCTTTGTCAATAATAAAAGCTCTTTTTTCATATAATTCTTCTGGTATTTGTTCAATATCTATTTCATCATTCATAACATTGCGAAGATATGTTTTTGATTTTTTTAGGTAAATATTAATCTTTAGCTAAAAATATATTGTTGTACTTTTTTTTATTTTGAAGTTGTGCAACACATTTTGAATTTTCATTTTTAAATTTCTATTTTTACAAAAACTCAATCCTTTGTTACCATCTGTTGCTATTGTAATTTTAAATTATAACGGAATTAATTTTTTAAAACAATTTTTACCTTCTGTTATTGCATCTACCTACACTAATTCATTTATTGTTGTTGCAGATAATGCTTCAGTTGATGATAGTGTACAATGGCTAAAAGATAATTATCCAAATATTCAACTATTGTTAAACACAACAAATTCGGGCTTTGCAGGTGGTTATAATTGGGCATTAAAAAACATACAAGCAGATTATTATGTACTCCTAAATTCTGATGTAGAAGTTGAACCCAACTGGATAGAACCCATAATAACCTTAATGGAAAGTGATACTACTTTAGCAGCTTGTCAGCCTAAAATTTTATCATACAACAATCCTGAATTATTTGAGTATGCAGGTGCTTGTGGTGGTTTTATAGATTGTTTAGGTTATCCATTTAGCAGAGGAAGGGTTTTTGATTTTTGTGAAATAGATAATGCTCAATACAATTCAATTCAAAAAATATTTTGGGCTACAGGAGCAGCAATGTTTGTAAAAAGCAAAGTGTATCATGAGTTAGGGGGCTTTGATGAATATTTTTTTGCACACATGGAAGAAATAGATTTGTGTTGGCGTATGCAGTTAGCTGGTTACAGTATTGCTGTGCAACCTGCATCTATTGTGTATCATGTAGGAGGTGGCACTTTGCCTAAAAGCTACAGAAAAACATTTTTAAATTTTCGCAACAACTGGATAATGCTTTGCAAAAACCTTACTACAACAGAAAAATTATATAAACTTCCGCTTCGCTTTTTATTAGATATTGCAACTGCTTGTAAAGCCTTATTAAGTGGCGATACAAATATGTTTAAAGCAATTTTTGCAGCACACTTTGCTGCACTGCAATGGAAATTTTCTATAAGCTATAAAAAATTACATCCTTCAAAATCTTTACAAAAATTAAATGGTGTATATTTAGGAATTATTGCATGGCAATATTTTATAAAAAAGAAAAAAAAGTTTTCTGAATTTATGGAATAAAAATTGCTATAACTTTTGTACTAAAAAAATAATTATGAAACTTGCTTTTCATGGTGCAGCACGTACTGTTACAGGTTCTAAACATATTCTAACACTTAACAACGGCAAAAAAATTTTATTGGATTGTGGTATGTTTCAAGGTATGGGAAAAGAAACAGGCAACCTCAATGCTACTTTAGGTTTTGATGCAAAAGAAATAGATGTAATGTTGCTCTCTCATGCACATATAGATCATACAGGATTAATTCCAAAACTTTTTAAAGAAGGCTTTAGAGGCGATATTCATTGCACTGCTGCAACGTACGATTTAACTAAAGTTTTGTTAGAAGATTCTGCTACAATACAAAGAGATGATACAAGATTTTTAAATAAAAGAAGAGCTAAAGAAGGCTTGCCTCCCATAGAACCTTTGTACTCTATTGAAGATGCAAAAGAAGCCAGCACTTTATTAGAAAAACAAGCCTACCAACACTGGTTTAAAGTAACAGAAGGCGTACATGCAATGTTTACAGATGCTGGTCATATAATTGGTAGTTCATCAGTGCATTTAAAAATTACAGAAGATGGAAAAACTACCAGGCTTACTTTTAGTGGCGATGTAGGGCGTTATAGAGATTTAATTTTAAAAAGCCCTGAAGTTTTTCCTCAAGCAGATTACATTATTATAGAAAGCACTTATGGAGATAAATTGCACGAACCTGCAACCAATATTCATGAAGTATTTTATAACTGGATTACCAAAACTTGTATAGAAAAAAAAGGAAAATTAATTATTCCTGCATTTAGTGTTGGTCGTACACAAGAGTTATTGTATATCCTCAATCAATTAAGTTTAGAAAAAAGATTACCACATATACCCGTTTATGTAGATAGCCCTTTGAGTAAAGAAGCAACTGATATAGTAAAAAGCTATCCAAGATATTTTAACAACAGGGTAAAAAAAGTTTTAGAGATAGATGATGACCCATTTGATTTTACTGGTTTAACATTTATAGCAAATGCCGATGAAAGTAAAGCCTTGAATTTTGATAAACAACCTATGATAATAATTAGTGCAAGTGGAATGGCAGATGCAGGAAGAATTAAACATCATATAGCCAATAATATTGATGATAAAAATAACACTATTTTAATGGTAGGATATTGTGAACCTAATTCTTTAGGAGGAAGATTATTGGCTGGACATAAAGAAGTAAGAATTTATGGAGAAATGCACAAAGTAGTTGCTGAAATAGGAGTAATGCACACCATGAGTGCACATGGCGATTACGATGATTTATGCCAATATTTATCTTGTCAAAACCCAGAATTAGTTAAAACAGTTTTTGTTGTTCATGGAGAATTTGATGTAATGACAGAATTTCAAAGAAGACTGTACAAAAAAGGATTTAAACAAGTTGAAACACCCAAAATGCACGAAGAATTTAACTTAGATTAATCAAAAAATAGTTAGAAAAATATACCATAATGTTGAGAGAAACTTTACAGCAGGCAATTAATGCAGGTGCTATCATTGTAAAAGAATATTTTGATAAACAATTTAAAATATCCAACAAAGAAGGCATTAATAATTTAGTAACAGAAGTAGATCATAAAAGCGAAACAGCCATAATAAATGTTATAAAAGAAAATTTTCCTGAACATTATATTTTAAGCGAAGAAGCAGGAGAAATAAAACAAAACAGCGAGTACAAATGGATTATTGACCCCATTGATGGCACAGTAAATTATGCCAATGGAATTCCTATTTGTTGTGTAAGTATTGCCATTGAAAAAAATGGTAAAATGCTTATGGGGGCTGTATATAACCCATTTTTAAACGAGCTGTTTTTTGCAGAAAAAAACAAAGGAGCTTTTTTAAATAATAACCCCATAAAAGTTTCAGAAAAAAATGATGTATCAAGCAGTTGCTTAGTTACTGGTTTTCCTTACACCTATTTAGATATGCCCAATGGTCCATTACAAGTTTTTGAAAAATTTATAAGAAAAGGAATTCCTGTAAGGCGTTTAGGCAGTGCAGCTATTGATTTGTGTTGGGTAGCTTGTGGCAGATTTGATGGATTTTATGAACATAAATTAAGTGCATGGGATAGTGCTGCAGGTTTTTTAATTGTAGAAGAAGCAGGAGGAAAAGTTACAGATTTATCTGGCAATGATTACAATCCTTATCAGCCTGGAATTATTGCTACCAATGGTAAAATTCATGATGAAATGATAAGAATAGTTAACGGAGGAAATTTGTAGTAAAATTTATGGTAACTTTTTTAATATTCTAAAATCAATATCCATTAACTCATATTTTGAATAATTGGGCAAATAAAAATGCCACCATTCTGTATCTAAAACTTTAAAGCCATTTTGTTGCATTACAGTTATAAGTGTTGTTCTGTTTTTCAAAATTGCTGCATCAAGATTAGCATAATTGGCATGAGCTTTTTCTGTAAAATTATCAAATGGCGTTGGCATAGCTAATTCTTTACCTGTTGTTAAATCGTATAAAGTTAAATCTACAGCAGCACCTCTATTGTGCCCACTTCCTTTTGATGGGTCAGCAGCATATCTATCATCAGGAACAATTTCCCACATTTTTTTAGTAATGGTATAAGGTCGGTAAGCATCAAAAACTTTCAAACCCAAACCTTGTTTTTCTAAATCAACAGCAACTTTTTGTAAAGCCTCTGCTGCTTCAATTCTCATGTAAGCATCAGGATTAATGTATAAAATTTGTTTAGTAAAATTATCAGTTGTAGCATATTTCCAATCTGTAATTAAATGAGGTACATAGCTTTTCAACAAAACTAATTTTTTACTCGAGTCATTTTGAACAGTTAATTTATATTGAGCTAAATTATTTATTACCAATAATCCGTACTCATTTTTAGTAATTTGAGTTTGTTTTGTAGTGCATGAAATAAATAATATGCAACTTAAAATAAAATATTTGTTCAGTTTCATAGAAAATAAATTTAGATTCAAAGCATAAAAATCGTTTTTTTTAAGTTCATATCCATAATTTTGCGACAATTAATTAAAATGTATTTATGAAGAAAATTATTTTGTTATTGGTTGCTACTGTTTTTACAACAGCAATCTTTGCTCAATCGCAAAAAGCAGATTATAAAAAAAGACCAACACTAAGTGTTAACTTTTTTATGAAAGATTTTGTAACTCCCGAACGTATTGGGAAATCAAATATTTCTACTGTATTAAGTAATCACAATTGGGCTCAGTTATCAGATATGACACCTGGTGTTGGGGTTTCTTATTTACAAGGCATTTCTAATCATTTAGATTTTGCTGCAAATTTGGGTGGTAGTTTTATCAACTATCCATTTATGAATGGCAAAGATTTAAACTCTGATAGATTTCTTTTAGAGTTAGATGCTACTGTACGTTTAAAATTATTAACTGACAGATATATTGTAGTGCCTTATGTTTCTGGTGGTTTTGGAGCAAGCTCTTGGGGTGGTACACACTTTGGAGCTTATATTCCTGTTAGTGGTGGTTTACAATTTAATTTAGGTAATAGCGAAGCATTTGTATTTACAGATGTTTCTTTCCGTTACCCAGTTACTAAACAAACAACTAATTATCACTTAAATTATTCAATAGGTATTGGAGCTCCTTTAACTGAAAAGAAAGAAGTAAAACCTGTTGAGCCGCCTATGCCTCCTAAAAAAGTTGAGCCAAAAGATACTGATGGTGATGGTATAGTAGATAGTTTAGATAAATGCCCTACTGTAAAAGGTATTGCTAAGTATCAAGGTTGTCCAATTCCTGATACTGATGGTGATGGATTGAACGATGAAGAAGATAAATGCCCTACTGTAAAAGGTGTTGCTAAATATCATGGTTGCCCAATTCCTGATACTGATGGCGATGGCATCAATGATGAAGAAGATAAATGCCCTACTGTTCCTGGTTTAGCACGTTATCAAGGTTGTCCAATTCCTGATACTGATGGTGATGGATTGAACGATGAAGAAGATAAATGCCCTACTGTTGCTGGTCCTAAGAGCAATGGAGGTTGTCCTGTAATTACAGAAGAAAAGAAGAAAAAAGTAGAATTAGCTGCGAAAGATATTTATTTCGCTACTGGTAAATCAACTATTTTACCTAAAACATACAAATCATTAGATGGTATTGTAGCTTTATTAAATGAAAGTGGTAATGAAACTTTAGGTTTAAATATTGAAGGTTATACAGATAATGTTGGTAAACCTGCATCTAACTTAAAACTTTCTCAAACACGTGCTAATGCTGTACTTGCTTACTTTAAAAAGAAAGGTATTGCAGAAAGCCGCTTAACTGCTAAAGGTTTTGGTCAAGATAGCCCAGTTGCTGATAATAAAACTGCTGCTGGTAGAGCATTAAACAGAAGAGTAGAATTAAAACTTGTAGAATTAAAATAAAATTTAGATAGTAAATTTTCAAAAACTGCCTCAAAATTTTGGGGCAGTTTTTTTTTACCATAATTGGCGTAAATTTTAAATTTTAGTTTACGAAAATTACTGTATATTGCTTACGAATTAAATCGTATTTATGGTTAAACAAAAAAAAATAAAACCTACTCAAAGCGAATTGGATATTCTAAGAGTATTGTGGGATAAGGGTTTTGCAACAGTTCGTGAAGTGCATGAAGTATTATCCTTACATAAAGATAGTGGCTACACCACAACTTTAAAACTCATGCAAATAATGTTTGAAAAAGGTTTAGTAAAACGTGATGATAGCAGCAAAACACATATTTACAAAGCCAACATTAGCAAAGAAAGTACTCAATCACAGTTTTTAAATAAAATGATTGATACTCTTTTTAGTGGTTCTTCATCTCAGTTAGTTATGCAAGCATTAGGAAATAGTAAACACAGCAAAAGCGAATTGGAAGAAATTCAACAATTATTAAACCAGCTTAAAAAACAATAAATTCCAATGCAATCATTTGTGCATTCCATTTTGTTACAATCGCTTGGCTATGCTATTTTACAAAGTTTATGGCAAATGGCTTTATTATGGTTGCTTTATTCATTTATTGCTTATTTATTTAAACTACGTTCTAAAACAAAATATACAGTAGCTGCTTGTGTTCAAATTACTGGCTTTGTATGGTTTTTACTAACCATTTATTATTATATACAACTGCAAAATGATAGCACTCATCTCAATGAATTAAATACTTTAAACGATAATTTTACTTTTGTATCTTATGAAACTAATAATTTTAATGGAATAATATTAAATTCAATTGTAAGAGTAGAAAAAATTTTACCTTATTTATCTTTTGCTTATTTATTGATATTAAGTTTTTTGTTTTTTAAATGGAGTAAAAGTTATTCAACCACTCAAATGCTTAGAAATAAAGGCTTACAGAAGATAGACGTACAATGGAAATTATTTATAAAAGAAACAGCTGCACACTTAGGTATAAAAAAGGAAATTAAAATTTACATCAGTAACTTAATTACTTCTCCATTAACTATTGGTTTTTTTAAACCAATTATTTTAGTTCCATTAGCAAGTATTAATCTGTTAAGCACACAGCAAATGGAAGCTGTTTTGTTGCATGAATTGGCTCACATTAAAAGATTGGATTACTTACTCAATCTTTTGCTTTCTTTTATAGAAGTTATTTTATTCTTTAATCCATTTACAAAACTTATTAGCATACAAATTCAAAATGAAAGAGAAAATGCCTGCGATGATTGGGTATTACAGTTTAAATACAATTCTACGCTTTATGCTGAAGCTTTATTAAAATTAGCTGTATTACACAACAACATTTCTTCATTAAGTTTATATGCAACCCCAAAAAAAAATAATGTTGTAAGCAGAGTAAGAAGAATGACAAACAACAATTATGCACCCATATTTAACTATAAAAAAAACCTACTTATTCTGTTGTTCTTGTCATTTTCTTTTGCAAGCATTGTTTATTTTTTGAATTATAAAAATGGAAAAACAAAAACTATTGTAGATAAAGAAATTAGCAATGAAAATAAAAATAATATTCAAGTTTATTTACAACCAATTTCACTAAATGCAGACAATCCCATTTTTAATCCTTTATCATTATTTAAAAAACCATTACAAGCTGAAATAAGCAAAAGCATTGCTAATGCTGAAAAGAAAGTAAATATTTCAGTTAATAAAACGAGCAACGCTATTGCTACTATTAATGAGGTGAATAATGAAAACAATTCTAATATTACAACTGAAAAATCATTCACGATTGATTCGTTAAACTTAAAATTATTAACCAATAATGCTATATCAATTGAGGGCAATTTTATTAATATCCCCCAAAAAGCAATAGAACTTTTCAGCGAAAAATTTAATAACGTAGCAAAGGCTTTTAATACCCCAGTTTTTTCAAATGCAAACAGCATTAAACTAAAACATAATAATGTTAAACTCAATCAAATCTTAGGGCAAAAAATTTCTTTAATTAAAGCAAAAGGCGATTCTGTTTTAACGCAAGAAAAAATTAATGAAAATAGCTATTTAGCTAAAGTTGATAGTCTGCAAGAAAATTATTTTGATAATTATACTACAAGCACTTCGCCTTTTAAATATGCTTTAAATTACTTAACAGATACCAGCTATGCTGTAACAACAAATTATCCTGTAGATGATGAAAATGTAACCTATCTTTTCATCAAAAAGAAAAGAAAAGAAAATGAGAAAATACCAACAGAACCTAAGTATTACGAAATAGTTATTTCAAAAGTAGGAGAGCCTGATAAAATTTTAATTATAGAAATTTGGTAGAAAACAAAATTATTACCATTCTCTATTTACATCCCATTTTTCAAACTCTTTAGCAACAGCAGTTAAGAAACTTGCCCCTATGCTTCCATCTACAATTCTATGGTCGTAACTCATGCTTAAATACATCATGTGTCTTATACCTATTGTATCTCCTTCAGGAGTTTCTACTACCACTGGGCGTTTTTTAATTGCACCAACAGCCAATATTGCTACTTGAGGTTGATTGATAATTGGTGTACCCATTAAGCTACCAAATGTGCCTACATTAGTTATAGTAAATGTGCCACCTTGTGTATCATCTGGTTTTAATTTATTATTTCTTGCAGCATCGGCTAAACCATTTACAGTTTTACTTAACCCTACCAAATTAAGCATATCTGCACCTTTAATTACTGGTACAATTAAATTTCCAGAAGGCAATGCTGTAGCCATTCCTATGTTGAAATCTTTTTTAATAATTATTCTATCACCATCAATAGAGGCATTAATCATGGGATAGCGTTTCATAACTCTTGTAATACATTCAATAAACATAGGCGTAAAAGTTATTTTACTACCCACTTGTTTTTCAAATTGTTTTTTAACCCTATCTCTCCATAATACCATATTTGTAACATCGGCTTCTGTAAAACTTGTAACATGTGGACTGGTATGCTTACTATCAACCATGTGCTTGGCTATTAGTTTACGCATTCTATCCATTTCTATAATTTCAACATTGCCCAATGCAGCAACATCAGCAGTTTGAATTGGTTCAGTTTTTACTGGTGTTGTTTGAGGTTGTGTTGGTGCTGCAACAACTGGTGCAACTTGTTGAACTTGTGGTGCAGCAGGAGTAGCAACAGGTGCAACTGCTGGTTGAGATGCTACAAAAGTTTTTCCTGCTTTTTTATCAGCAATGTATTGTAAAATATCTCTTTTACTCACTCTTCCTTCAGCACCTGTACCAGTAATATTCTCAAGCTCTGAAAGACTAATCCCTTCGCTGTTGGCAATATTCAAAACCAAAGGAGAATAAAATTTATTATTACCACCACTTACTTTTGGTGTAGCTTCAACAGTTGATATATATGGTACACTTGCCTCAACAATAGGTGTTGTATGTTGTGGTATTTCAACTTCAGGCTGTGTTTGAACTTGTGGTATTGCAGGAGCACTTTTTGATGTTCCACCACCAGTATCAATTCTTGCAATTACAGTACCAATAGGCACTACATCATTTTCATTAAATAATATTTCAGTAATAGTGCCTGCATGAGTGCTGGGTACTTCACTATCTACTTTATCAGTTGCAATTTCCAAAACTGTTTCATCTTGTTGTACAGCATCGCCTACTTTTTTACTCCATTTTAAAATGGTTGCTTCAATTATACTTTCGCCAAGTTTTGGCATCACCAAATCAACTATTGCCATACTAATTTATTTTTTTATGTAACCAACTTTTATTTAAAAATTAAACACCTGTTGCGTCGCACACTTCTACTATATCATTTCAAATAATCAGGTAAAAATTTGCTGCAAAATAACAAAGTATTACCAAAGTTTACAAGCAAATTAAACTTTCATTACAATACAAATTATGAAACGCAATACACAAGCATATTCTACTTGTAAAAATATATGCTAAAGCTGTAAAGTTATTCATCGTTTTTCCACAAATTATTGCTTGATTTAATCATTAATCCATATTCCATTTTTCTGAAATTTTATAAAAGTTCATTCCATTTTTCAACTATTATTTTGCTCACTTAGTTTTGCAAACATTATTTTTAACCATGATTATTTGTAAAACAGAAACTGCATTACAACTTTTACTTAAAAATAAAAATCAACAACCAATAGGTTTTGTACCTACAATGGGAGCTTTGCACAAAGGTCATATTGCATTAATAGAAGAAAGTAAAAAACAAACCTCCATTACTGTTTGCAGTATATTTATAAACCCTACACAATTCAACGATAAAAAAGATTTTGAAAAATATCCTGTAACCATTGAAAGCGATATTTTACAATTAGAACAAGCCCACTGCAATATTCTTTTTTTGCCTTCTGTAGAAGAAATATATCCTAATGGTTTATCAAATTTAGCCCAATACAACTTAGGTTTTTTAGAAGAAATTTTAGAAGGAAAATATAGAGCTAATCATTTTCAAGGTGTATGCAATGTTGTAGAAAGATTGTTAAGAATAGTTCAACCTCACACTTTGTTTTTAGGACAAAAAGATTATCAACAATGTATGGTTATTGCACAATTAATTCATTTAATGCAGTGGCAACATACTTTAAAACTTGTTATTGTGCCAACCATTCGTGAAGCAAGTGGATTAGCTATGAGCAGTAGAAATTCAAGGCTTTCTACAGATGACAAGCAAAAAGCAACTGCAATTTATAAAGCATTACAGGTTATACAAGATAATTACAAAAAACAATCTTTTCCTTCTTTACAAAAAGCAGCAGAGGGAATTTTATTTAACAGTGGTTTCAATAAAATTGATTACATCAGTATTTGCAATGCAGATAATTTACAACCAATAGAATCTTATTCAACCTCTGAAAAACATGTTGCATTAATAGCTGCATATTTTGGCGATGTAAGATTAATTGATAATATGCTTTTGAATTAGTTACTTTTTTCAACAAAATAATATTTGAAATTTTAAGTTAATAAAATATTATACAC
>JAIXLB010000021.1 GCA_026931905.1 Chitinophagales bacterium | reverse complement strand
TTCATAAGTTCTTTATCTAAAAAAGGAACTCTAACTTCTACGCTATGCCACATACTCATAAAATCGGTATCTTTTAATAATTGATTTTGCATGTAAAAATTTCTCTCAAAATAACTTACACGTTCTTGATAGCTAATTTCATTTAATTCCTTTGGAGCTAAGTTGATTATATTTTTATAAGCATCTTTTACTTCATCTGTTGAGCAATCTAATAATTTTGCTACTTGGTTTATAGTGTAAAAACCTCTGTTCAGTAAATATTCTCCTACACCAGATTTATCTTTTAGAAAAGTAATCCTTTTAATCCTATCATTTGGTACAAGATTGGCTAAAGCCAATACAGCTTTAGGTATTTTTTGTAACTGCTTTATTTTTTTTGCTCTATAAAATGAATTATAACCTCCAAAAATTTCATCAGCACCAATACCACTTAAAACAGCTTTTAATCCATATTCTTTTGCAAATTTTGTAATAAAATAAGTATTAATACTATCAGTAGTTGGTTGGTCCATTGCTTCTAAAATGTCAGGTAAATTATTCAGAAAATCTTCTTCTTTTACAATAAAAGATTGATGATGTGCCCCTGTGGTGTTTATAATTATATCCTGATATTTTTTTTCTGAGAATTTCTCGTCTTCGAAAACTATAGAAAGTGTTTTTAAATTATTCCCTACAAATGGTTTAGCAATTAATGTTAGTAAGCTGGAATCTAACCCACCACTAAGAAATAAGCCCAAAGGTGCATCTGAAATTAAATGCCTTTCTATAGATTCTATTAAAGTATGTTTTATTTTTTCAACGGCTTCCTGTTCATTATTAATTGTATAGTTGTATGGAAGAGTAAAATATTTTTTAGTGCATATTTTTTTAGTAGATAAATCATACTCCAAATAACTTGCTTTTTCTAATGGATAAATATCTTTTAACGTAGTTACGGGCTCAGGTAAATGTCCAAAAAGTAAAAAATATTTTTTCCAGTTCGTATTTTCTTCCCAAGCAGGGTTTAATGCTTTAAAAGCCCTCATCTCACTAGAAAAAATTAATTCATCGTTTTGAATGGTATAATACAATGGTTTGATTCCATTATAATCTCTTACTAAAAATATTTTTTGTATTTGTTTATCTAACAAGGCAAATGCAAACATGCCATTAAATCTGTTAATACAATTTATACCCCATTGTTTATAGGCATTAATAATTACTTCAGTATCTGAGTTAGATTTAAACTTAAACCCTAAAGCAATCAATTCGCTTCTTATCGTTTTAAAATTATAAATCTCTCCATTAAATACTAAAACTATATTGTTTGTATCATCAAACATTGGCTGATGGCCTAAATTGGATAATTCTATTAACGACAGCCTTCTATGTGCTAATGCAACTGCTAATGACGTATCTATAAAAAAACCTTCATCATCTGGTCCGCCATGATGCATAACATTTGCCATTGTAACAATTCTATTCTTAATACAATCTTGCTCTTTATAATTTATTATGCCAGCTATTCTACACATATAATTTTCAAAAAATCAATTATTTCACTACTATTTATTAAACGCTACATCTCCTCGTAAAAACCTGTCTATAGGTTTCATTAAAAATCTTCTAAACAAGAAAAAAGTAATTAAATACATGAGCAACCAGCCTAAAATTTTTGTACCTGCATAACCGTTGCAACTCATATATACCCATAAGGAAGAAACCATGGAAAAGCCCCAAATAAAATTGATGCTTTTTACAATTAATATTTTATAAATCCAGCCAATTAAAGCACCTAATAAAAAAATAGGTATATACATAAAATACTTTCCAAAGTCTATATAACTTTCTGCTAAAAAGCCAAGGCTCCAACTACTACCTTCTTTTGCAGATGCCACCTTTGTCATTGTATATTTGTTTACCATTTCAGAATCATCAATTGCTTTTTTATTGGGGTTAAAAATACGAGGTAATAAAATATGCATGATATTGTTGAGCCATAAAGCACCATTTTCATAAGGTATTTCAGTAGGTACTCGTACCATAGCCTGAGAAAAAAATTCTATGTAAGAGATTCTATCAATAGTTCGGTAGGTTTCATCACTACTGCTATTGAATGGTTTGGCTTCTGCTGATAATTCCCATATTTTATTTAAAGCATCTTCAGATGAAACTTGAATAGTTTGTGTACGTGATCCCTGATTTAAATAAAATCTATACTCTCCTTTTATAGATTGCCAAATTAATGTCATGTATAAAAATCCAAATAATAGAAACCCATAAAATAGATATTGCTTAACACTTGCCTTGATTGGATAAAAAGTAAAAACAATAATAACAGTAATTAAGATATTTTTAAACGATGAAAAGAAACTAACCAAACTTAAAACTATCTCTACTGCAATTATTACAATTAGTACTATCATTCTTTTTTTTTGAGTATAGATA
>JAIXLB010000032.1 GCA_026931905.1 Chitinophagales bacterium | reverse complement strand
TAAGCAGATTAACACAAGGCACATACATCATCAAAACCATTTGTAGCAATGGTTGTGAAAGTGCAGTGTTTAAGTTTACTAAGAATTAAGAAATAGTATTTCAAATTTTCTTACAAAGCTGCACCAATTTTTGGTGCAGCTTTTTTTATAACATTTCATGAACTGTTTTTAAACGAATAATAAAAAACTCCGTACTTTAGTGTTTATCAAATATGAAATATTCATTTTTAGTTTTTCTTACTGTATGCACTAATGTACTTTTTGTTCAAGGACAAAGCGTAACTTCTGAAAAAGAAAATGCTGTTTGCATGAATACAAATGAAATGAAATTGTACAATCTTGTAATGGAATATAGAAAGCAAAATAATTTGCCATCAATTCCTTTGTCAGCTTCACTCACTTTTGTGGCACAAACGCATTGTAAAGATTTAGTAAACAATAAACCCAATGTAAATGGCTGTAATATGCACAGTTGGAGTAATAAAGGTAAATGGACACCTTGTTGTTATACACCAGACCACAAGCAAGCTATGAATATGTGGAATAAGCCCAGCGAATTAACTCCCTACAAAAGTTACGGTTATGAAATTGCTTTTTATGTATGGCATTCCGATAATCCAAATTATACTGCAACACCAGAAGAGGCTTTAGAAGGCTGGAAAAGCAGTGAAGGGCATAATAGTGTAATTATAAATAAAAGTATTTGGAAATCTACTAAATGGAATGCAATAGGAATAGGCATTTACAAAGGCTTTGCAACAATATGGTTTGGCGAAAAAATTGATGTAGCAGGAGAGCCACAACTGTGTAATTAATTAGCACAAATAATTTTACAATCTTAAATGATTTTACATTTGCCTTCATGCAATACACACTTAAAAAAAGTTTAGGACAGCATTTTCTGAAAGATGAAAATATGTGCAAAAAAATAACAGATGTTATTCAACTGGCATTGCATGAAAATAAATTACACCATTTATTAGAAGTTGGTCCAGGTGCTGGTGCTATTACAAAATATTTACTACAAATACCAAATATTAATTGTAAGGTTGTTGAGTTAGATGAAGAAAAAATAAATTATTTAGAAGCTACCTATTCCAATATTCAATCAAAAATTATTCATCAAAATTTTTTAGAAATGGATGTGCCATTTGATGAATATTTTATGGTGGCAGGTAATTTCCCCTATAATATTTCTTCTCAAATTTTATTTAAAGTATTGGAGTGGAAAAATGCTGTGCCTGTTGTTGTAGGTATGTTTCAAAAGGAAGTAGCACAACGTGTTGCAGCAAAACCCAATACCAAATCTTATGGCATATTAAGTGTGTTGGTGCAGGCTTATTACAATGTAGAATATTTATTTGATGTTGCTCCAAATTGTTTTAATCCACCTCCAAAAGTGATGAGTGGTGTAATACAATTAAACATAAAAAAAGAAAAATATCTCGTAAGAAGCGAAAAAGATTTTTTAATATTAGTTAAAACAGCATTCAACCAAAGAAGAAAAATGTTACGCAATGCCGTAAAAAATTTATTTGATGAAATGATTTTGAAAGATGAATTTTTTAATAAACGTGCAGAGCAATTAAGCATAGAAGATTTTGCTGCTTTAACTTTTAAAATGAAATAAAATATAGTGTTGAAAAAAATTATTATTTCTGGCAATTCGCATCCTGTACTTCAAGAAGGGTTAATAGCTGAAGGCTATACCGTTATAAACAATCCAGTAATTAGTTATGAAGAATTACAAATTGAAATTAAAGATGCTATTGGATTAATTACAACAACTAGAATGAAAGTTGATGCTGCTTTAATAGATGCAGCTAAACAACTGCAATGGATTGGTCGTTTAGGAAGTGGTATGGATTTAATAAATGTTGATTATGCTACAAGCAAAGAAATACAATGTTTAAACAGTCCAGAAGGAAATAGAAATGCAGTTGCTGAACATACGTTGGCTTTGTTGTTAAATCTTATGAACAAAATTACTTTTAGTTTTGAAGAATTGAAAAAAAACAAATGGGCAAGAGAAGAAAGCAGGGGAGAAGAATTGAATGCTAAAACTGTTGGTATCATTGGCTTTGGCAATACTGGCAGCCGATTTGCAGAATTATTAGCTGCTTTTAATGTTACAGTTTTGGCTTATGATAAATACAAGTTTGGTTTTGCAAAAGAGTATATAAAAGAAGCAAGTTTGGAACAAATTTGTCGTTATGCAGATGTAGTAAGTTTTCATGTGCCACTTACTAACGAAACCCATCATTATGCAAACGATTCTTTTTTTAATACCTTAGAAAAACAACCTTATTTTTTAAATACTTGCAGAGGAAAAGTAACAGATACAAATGCTTTACTTAGGGCACTACAAAATAAAAAAATAAAAGCAGCAGGTATTGATGTGTTAGAAAACGAAAAATTAGAAACTTATTCAGCTAAAGAAAAACAACAGTTACAACAATTATTACAAATGAATAATGTTCTTGTAACTCCACATACAGCAGGCGTTACAATAGATTCGTTTTATAAAATTTGTAAAGTATTGTTGGATAAAATAAAATTGATGTAAAAAAATTACTCTCTATTTTTTGAATCAATTATTATGGTTACAGGTCCATCATTCAACAAACTTACTTTCATATCTGCTCCAAAAATGCCTGTTCCAATTTTTTTACCAAAATCAATTTCTAATTGTTGTATCATGCTTTCGTACATAGGAATTGCAAACTCAGGTTTGCTTGCTTTTATATAAGAGGGTCTATTTCCTTTTTTGGTAGATGCGTGCAATGTAAACTGACTAATCAATAAAATTTCTCCATCAATTTCTTTAATACTTTTATTCATTACACCATTTTCATCATCAAAAATTCTTAGATTTATAATTTTATTGCTCAGCCAAATAATATCTTTTTTATTATCTGCATCTTCAATACCCAACAACACTAAAACTCCTTTAGCAATGCTACTATGAATTACATTATTTATGCTTACAGATGCTTGTGTAACACGTTGTATGACTACCTTCATAAAAAATAAATAAAATAGTTTGTATTTTTAAAAAATGAAGATAGACATTAGCAACGAAATAGAATTTAAAACTGCCAGAAGCGGTGGTAAAGGAGGTCAAAATGTAAACAAGGTAGAAACTATGGTTGAAGGAAGATGGCATGTGGCAAACTCAACAATAGCAAGCCTTGAGGATAAAAATATTATTGCTGAAAAACTAAAAAGCAGAATTAGTAATGATGGTTTTTTAATTGTAAAATCTCAGCAAAGCAGAACACAATTAGGTAATAAAAAACTTGTAATTACTAAAATGAACAACCTGATAATTGCTGCACTACAAAAAAAGAAAATGCGTATAGCCACTGCAATTCCTAAAGAAAAAATTGAACAAAGAGCAGAACTTAAAAAAAATAAATCTACTCAAAAACAAAACAGAAAAAAAATAAATCCATCGGATTTTTTATGAGAAAAAATGTTACACTTTATATGCTATTTAGCTTATTGCATGTCATAGCATCTGCACAAAATAATACTGTTATTAAATTAGTGCATAAGGTTGGAGATAAAACTTTGCAACTGCATACAGAAACTTATTTCAACCAATTTAATGAACCTTTTACGGTACATAAATTCAAATATTATATTACAGGTTTGCAAATTGAATATGAAAATGGTAAAAAGAAATACACTTTTGAAAAGCCTTACCATTTAGTTGCAGAAGAAGATAGCACTACAAAAATGATTACTTTAAATAAGCCATTAAAAAATATTACTACCATAAGTTTTCTTTTAGGTGTAGATAGTTTAAGAAATGTAAGTGGAGCACAAACTGATGATTTAGACCCAATGAAAGGAATGTTTTGGACATGGAATACGGGTTATATTTATGCCAAATTAGAAGGGCAAAGCGATTCATCGAATGCTGCTGCACATTATTTTAGCTATCATGTAGGAGGTTATAAAACCAATGAAAATGCAGCAAGAAAAGTTGTTCTAAAAATAGACGAAAAATCACAATCTCCTATAAATGAAATAGCGATTGAAGCAGATATTTTAAAGTGGTTTGTGGGTGCAAATGAAATTAAAATTTCTAATGCTGCTGTATGTCATCAACCAGGAGTATTAGCCATGATGTTGGCTGATAATTATAAAAATATGTTTACTATAAAAGCAATTAAATAATGAAACAAACCAAAGCTTTTTTGATTTTATTGTGCATGGTTTGTGTAGGAATTGCTTTTATAACCATTGAAAAATATAAACCTACCCCATTAAAATTTATTATACCAAAAGGTTGGCCCAAACCTGCATTTGATTTTAAAAGAAATCCATTAACACAAGAAGGCTTTGAGTTGGGAAAAAAATTATTTTATGATGAGCGTTTAAGCAAGGATAGCACCATTAGTTGTGCAAGCTGTCATCAACAGTTTAGTGCATTTGCAACATTTGATCACCCATTTAGTCATGGTTACAATAATTCATTTACCACACGCAACGCTCCAGCTTTACAAAACTTAGCATGGCAAAAAGAATTTATGTGGGATGGTGGTATTAATCATTTAGAAGTACAACCTATAACACCCATAGTTGCAGAAAATGAAATGGCTGAAACATTAGAAAATGTTATCCTTAAACTTAAAAGAGATACTGCTTATTTACGAATGTTTAAAGCTGCTTTTGGAGATGCTACAATTAATACACAACGTATGAATAAAGCATTAAATCAATTTATGGTTATGCTTGTAAGTAGCAATAGTAAGTATGATAGAGTAATGAGAGGCGAAGATACTTTTAATCTTCCTCAACGTTTGGGTTACGAAATATTTAAACAAAAATGTGCAAGCTGCCACAAAGAACCTTTCTTTACAGATTTTACTTATCGCAACAATGGTATGCCATTAGATGCCACCATAAATGATATAGGTAGAATGAGAATTACAGGAAATAAAAACGATTCTTTAAAATTCAAAGTACCCTCGTTAAGAAATGTTGATATAACGTATCCTTATGGTCATGATGGAAGATTTTTTACTTTAGATAATGTATTTGAACATTACAGAAAAAATATGCAGCCTATTCATACCACAGATTCTTTATTAAAAAATAAATTGTATTTATCCAATTTTCAAATTGGGCAAGTAACTGCTTTTTTATTTACACTAACAGATAGTGGTTTTCTTAAAAACCCAAAGTTTGCTGCACCTGCATACAGTAAGCCAACTATTTTGCATCAGCATTAAAGAAAATTAATTGACACAAAAAAAGCCTACATAAAATGTAAGCTTGGAAATTATTTTTTTGTGTTTTTTAAATTAATCTTTTTCTACTGAGTATATAACCACCTGCTACACCAAATACTATTAAAACAATTACACCATTATCAAACGGTACATCATCAATTGGGCCACCTCCAGGACCTCCTGGTCCTCCTGGATCATCATCTCCCCAATCTGCATCTGCAGATGTAGTGCCTGTTATACCTCCATTATTATCTTGAAAAGTGGGTTCATCTATAGTTCCTGTTTGATTTATGTTACCATTTCCGTCATTATGGTTAAATATTTGTGCATTTGAGCAAATGCCTAATATTATTGTTGTTACAACAACCAAACAAGCCTTGAACAGATTCTTTTTTCTTAATAGCATTATTTTTTCATTTAAGTCTAAAACACTTTTTTAGAGTGTAGCCAATTTTTAAACGAAACAAAAATAAGTGAAATACGATTAACTTACAATGTTTTATTCGTTAAGATAATTTAAAAGCCAAAAATTTTTTTAAAAATCCCCTGCTTCTTAATCTTATTACTTGCATTTTTAGAAATGAAATTTACTAAAAAGGGCATATTAACTGCAGGAGTCCAATCTACAATTCCTTCGTACCAAACCAAATCATCTTGTTTAATTGTATTGGGTTGTAAGGTTTCAAGAGTATAGGGTCCGTACATGTATTTATTTCTTCTTAAAATATATATCTTTTCTACTTCTGCCATAAAATCTAAAATTCAGATGCTTTATATTTTCTAAATGCTGCACAATAGTACAGTTTTTTTTATTTTTTTTCTTGCAATAACTCCACACCTTTCAATACCATTTTATCTTCTTTATTGGCTATTTCAAAAAAGCCATTATTGCCAAATAAAAGTTTACCAATCATAGCTTTAATATCTTCTAAAATTTCAACTTTTTCTTTGTTTGTAATTAGGTTAAGCGTAATTGCTTTTTTAGTTGCTAAATTTTCAATAAATTTCCAATCTTGCTCATTTAAAATAAAATTGGTATTCATTTTATCAGGAGAATTTATTTTTTGTAATGATTGATTATGAATAAGAAATAGTTTTAAAGCAGCTTCATTTAATAAGTTGGTTTTATAAAATTTCACTACTTCTTTACTTAAAGGTAGTGTGTCATTGTCTATAATTATATCTGGTAATATGCCCCCTCCACCATAAACAATTCTTCCTTTGGGGGTTTTGAAAGAAGGTTTTGGATGTGAGGAATCTTCGTTCTCAAATTTTTCAGAGCTGTGTATGCCTAATGCATCATTTCTATATTCTTCCTTTGTTTTGTTGATGTAAGTTTTTTGAATATTTCGACCCAATGGAGTATAATATCTTGCAATAGTTAAACGCAATGCACCACCATTGCTTAAAGGAAATTGTTGTTGCACCAAACCCTTACCAAAGGTTCTTTTTCCTACAATGGTAGCCCTGTCCCAATCTTGTAAAGCACCTGCAAGCACTTCACTTGCACTTGCACTTGTTTCATCTACAAGCACTACTAATTTACCTGTTTCAAATAAACCATCTCTTTTACTTTTAAATTCATAACGTGCCGATTTGTTGCCTTGTGTATAAACAACTAATTTATTGTTACTTAAAAATTCATCAGCAATATCTACAGCTTCGTTAAGTAAACCTCCAGTATTACCACGCAAATCTAAAATTAAGTTTATCATTCCTTGTTTCTGCAATTTTTCTAAGTTTTCCATAAACTCTTCGTAAGTTTTTTCTCCAAATTTGTTCAAACGTATAAAACCAATTTTGGGTTCAATTATATAAGCTGCATCTACAGTACTAATAGAAATATTGCCTCTTGTAATTGTAATTTTCTTTTCAAAACTATTTCTTAATACCGTTACATCTACTTTGCTATTTGCTTCTCCACGCATGTAGGCTCTAATTTTTTCTGCAGAAATTTTTACACCAGCAACTTTAGTGGTATCATTTACATAAATTATTTTATCGCCAATTAAAACACCTGCTTTTTCTGATGGACCATTTTTTACAACATTTATTACTTGTACAGTATCATCAAACACTTGAAACTCTATTCCTACGCCCTGAAAACTTCCATTCAAATCGTCATTTACTGCTTGTACATCAATAGGAGGTATATAAATTGAATGAGGATCTAAATGCGATAAAAGTTCATTAATCGTTAATTCTGTAATGCTATCCATTTTTACAGGATCTACATATTTATTTTGTATTAAACCTGTTATTTCTTGTAAAGCATTGGCTTTATTGAAACTCAAAAAATTACCAACCAAGGAAGAACTACTTCTTAAATAATAACCAATAAACATTCCTAACACCATCACTAAAGAAAAAAGTATGGGTAGCCAAATTTGTTTTTTCTGATTTTCCATTATGCAAAATTACTTTATATCTTAATGCTTTTTTATAAAACAACAATATTGTTGTTGGTATTTATTTAATGCTTAATTTCAATATTCGTTTTATAACGCTGCAAATAAAAATTATAATTTACAATTTGTATAAAAAATTAATTATGGCAACTTTAATAGCAGATTGTGGAGCTACCAAATGCGAATGGTGCTTGTTAATTAATGGAAAGAAAAAAACATTTTTTACGCAAGGTATTAGCCCTTATTTTTTAAGCAACGAAGCCATTACTGCATTGTTGCAAAAAGAACTTGTACCTAAAATTAAAAATACCACTATTCAAAAAATATTCTTTTATGGTACAGGTTTAGGCAACCCAGCTCATGTAAAAAGTATAAAGCATATTTTAAAAAAATTATGTAGCAAGGCATGGGTAGAAGTAAATACAGATATGCTTGCTGCTGCAAGAGCTATGTGTGGCAATGCAAATGGTATTGTATGTATTTTAGGCACAGGTTCTAACTCTTGTTTTTATAATGGGAAAAAAATTGTAAAAAACAATCCATCATTAGGATATATTTTAGGAGATGAAGGCAGTGGAGCTTACTTAGGAAAAAAAGTATTGCAGTATTATTTATACCAAACATTTGATGAAGAATTAATGAATAGTTTTAATAAAACTTATGCAACTGATAAAGCAAGTATTATCAATTCTGTTTATAAAAACCCTACTCCAAATAAATATTTAGCAAGTTTTGCAAAGTTTTTATCAGAAAATAGAGGACATTACATGATAGAAAATATTATAGAAGATGGCTTAAATGATTTCTTTATACATCATATTTATAAGTACAGAGAAAGTTGGTTATATCCTATTCACTTTACAGGTAGCATTGCTTTTGCATTTAAAAATGTATTGAAAGATTTGTGCAATAGCTTTGAATTAGAATTAGGTAATGTTGCTAAAAATCCTATGCCAGGGTTAATTCAATATCATCAATAAAAAACATTCAAAGCAAAATTTCTTTTTATGGCAACATTTTAATTTTGTTCCTAAATATCTTTACTTTTTTTAAAGAAAAGGTTGTATAAAAATCTCAAGAAATGAAATATCAAATAGGCGATGAAATTATTGTACTTCATACAAACGAAGAAGGCAAAGTAGTAGATATAATGAATGAAGAAATGGTAATGATAGAAGTGAGAGGAGTACGTTTTCCTGCTTATATGAACCAGATTGATTTTCCTTATTTCTATCGGTTTAGTAAAAAGAAATTGGTTGAAGAAAATAAAAAACCACCTAAAATTTTTATAGATAATATACCTAAAGAAAAACCAAAACCCAATGCTATAAAAGTAGATGAAGGCGTTTGGTTGAGCTTTATACCCAAGTTTGTATTAGATGAATTTAATGATGAGGTTGTGGATAGCCTGAAAATTTATTTAATTAATAAAACCAATCAAGCATACCAATTTCGTTATACTCAAAAATCTGCTGGCGAAGAGTTTTTTTCTTTTAACAATGAAATATTGAACTATCATGATTTTTATATTCATGATATAGAATTTGCAAGCATTAACGATAGTTTGGCTTTTTATGTAGATTTTAATTTAAGTAAGCCCGATAAACAAAAAGCTGATCATTTTGAAACATCATTAAAACTAAAGCCTAAGCAGTTTTTTAAAAAGTTAGAAGAATTAAAAGAAAATAATCAACCCACTATTTCTTATAAATTATTTGACGAGTATCCTGAAAAACATTTTGAAGAAAATACTTTTTCGTTAGATAAATTAAAAAACTCTGGCTTTAAAATTTATGAAGCCTCAAAGGCAAGAGAGCATTTACAACCTGCACGAAGTGTAATAGATTTACATATTGAAAAAATAACAAACGAATGGAAACATTTAAGCAATTTCGAAATTTTAACCATACAATTAAAAGAGTTTGAAAAATGGTATAATTTGGCTGTTGCTAATAAACAACCTTCATTAATTGTTATACATGGCGTAGGAAAAGGAAAATTAAAAGAAGAAATACACGAATTATTAAAATCTAAAGTAGAGGTAAAAAATTTTATTAACCAATATGATGCAAGGTTTGGTTATGGTGCTACAGAAATATTTTTTAAATAGTACATTTGCAATTACTACAAACCCGAACTATCGTGCTGTGGCAAACAGTAAGGAAAGTCTGGACAACACAGAGCAATTCACCAGTGAATAGCTGGTTATGTTTTAAACATAAAGAAAGTGCCACAGAAAATAACTACCTGCTTTTGCAGGCAAAGGTGAAAATGTAAGGTAAGAGCTTACAATAAGGTGTAGTAATATACTTTATGGGTAAACCTTGAATGTTGCAATGCCACGTATAGAAACGTTTGAGAACTGCTCGTTCAAGTTTCAGGGTAGGCAGCAAATGATTGTAACAGTAATGTTGCAACAAGATAAATGATAGTAAAAAAACAGAATCCGGCTTACGAGGTTTGTAGTTACTAAAAAACAGGCATTAAGCCTGTTTTTTAGTTTTAACTAAGTAATTTTTTTCAACAATAAAGCCTTTGCTAAGAATTATGTACAAGAAACAACTAATTACTCAGTTACTTCTTCCATTCTTGCATAATTTAATATGGCATTTATTGAAGATTTTCTTGGGGAAGACATTTGTAATGTATCTAACTGTTTCATGGTTCTTTGCATTATATTTAATTCGTCTTGCAATTCCCAATCTACCTGCAATGCTTCCTCAATAGCACATTTTACTTCTTTGGAAGTTTCGCCATACATATATTGTATAAGCACTTCCTGGCTGAATTTTAACATAAAATAATAAGTAGTAAATTAATAATCCGATTTTTCAAAAACAATAACACTATAGAAACGAGTAATTAAACATTATATTGTTTAAGGAGTAAAGTATAGTTTATTTTTCATCTATGATAAACAAGTCTTCTCCGTCCTTTTTGAGCATATACTTTTCACGAGCAAATTTTTCTATTGCTGCTGCATTTCCTTGAAAATCAATTAGTTTCTTTTTAGAATCTTCAATTTCCTTAGTATAATAGGCGTTTTTTTCTTTTAATTCTTTGAGTTCTTTACGCTTTTCAAGTGTAGAAAAAAAGTCTTTTTGGTCAAAGAAAAGCATCCAAACCACAAAAAATAAAATACTCAATAAATATTTATTGGTAAAAATGGCAGATAAATGCTTCATGAAAAATGGTTTTAAAAAAATTATGCTGTAAAGATAAATAAGAGCAGTATAACTTTTTGTTATTAAAGTATGCACACTTGTTTATTACTATAAATTTTAAAAAGTGTAAAAAAGTTAAGAATGAATTTTTTAGAAAAACCATTACCCTTATTTTTGCATTGGCAGGTCTTATACGACCAGCTCCTGCTGAAACTCCCCAGGGTAGGAATACAGCAAGGATAGGTGGTTGAGCGGTGCGATGTGAGTAGCCTGCCATTTTTTTAAAACTTATTTAGGAATGCAGCAATTGAAAATTACCGACAAAAATTGTTGGTTCTATGAAATTCAATAGCTGCATTTTTTATTTCATAAATTATAAATACAACATACATGAAATTTTTTATTGACACTGCCAATCTTGCTCAAATTAAAGAAGCACATGATTTTGGTATTTTAGATGGTGTTACAACCAACCCTTCATTAATGGCAAAAGAAGGCGTAAAAGGTGAAGAGGGAATTATGAATCACTACAAAACTATTTGTGAAATTGTAGATGGTGGCGATGTAAGTGCTGAAGTTTTTAGCACATCTTTTAATGAAATTATTGAAGAAGGAAAAAAATTAGCAGCCATACACCCCAGTATTGTAGTAAAAGTGCCAATGATAAAAGAGGGTATTAAGGCTATTAAATGGTTTACAGATAATGGTATTAAAACAAATTGCACATTGGTGTTTAGTGCAGGTCAAGCAATATTAGCTGCAAAAGCTGGAGCAACTTATATATCTCCATTTATAGGAAGAATTGATGATAGTGGCTGGGATGGTGTTCAACTAATAGAAGAAATTGCTCAAATATTTTCAGTACAAGGGTTTAAGAGCGAAATTTTAGCTGCCTCTATTCGCAACCCTAATCATATTATACGTTGTGCTGCTGCTGGTGCAGATGTTTGTACAAGCCCTTTAGATTCTATTTTAGGTTTATTAAAACATCCTTTAACAGATATTGGTTTAGCTAAGTTTTTAGAAGATGCTAAGAAGATGTAAGTCTTTTACTTCAACCAAATCTCTATTGTTTTTATAAAATTTTGTACAGCATTAAAATTGCTGAAAACGGAGCTTGCTATTATTAAAAATGCAATGCCATATACTGCACCCCAAATGTGTGCAGAGTGATTGATATTGTCTGCTCCTTTTTTGGATAAATGCCAAGAAATGTATAAATATATTGGAGCAAAAATGAAACCTGGTATAATAGGTGGTAAAATAAATAAACCAATTTTTACAGTAGGAAATAAAAATATACCAACAAATACTACTGCAGAAACTGCTCCTGAAGCTCCTAAACTTCTGTAATTAGAATTGTTTTTGTTTTCTAAAAAAGTAGGAATTAAGCAAACAATTAATGCACTGAAATAAAGAAAAGCATAAAATACATTTCCATTTTCATGAAAAATAAAATTAAAATTATTTTCAACTAATTCGCCAAACATGTATAACGAAAGCATGTTGAATGCAAGATGTATAATATCGGCATGAATAAAACCACAAGTAATAAAACGATACCACTGGTTTTTATTGGTTATTGCTGGAGGATAAAAAATTAAATCATTTATTACTTTTTCATTTTTAAAAGCAGTAAAAGAAATAATGGCTGTAACTATAATAATAATAAGGGTAATACTCATGCAACAAATGTAATTATAAAAAACGATGAAGATTATTTTGTGTAGCTTCTTTGTTTCATAGCTTCGTATAAAATCATTCCTGTAGCAACACTAACATTTAAACTTTCAAAATTGTTTGCCATAGGAATATAAAATTTTTCATTGCAAATTTTCATGAGTGCAGGGAATACGCCTTTATCTTCACTACCCATAACTATTGCAGCTGGTTCTTGTAAAGGCAAATCATAAAGTTTAGTTGTTGCTGTCATTTCACTTGCATAAACATTAATACCATTAAGCCTTAGTTCATCTACAGCTTTCATTAAACTATTTACCCTGCAAATGTGAATTAATTCCAATGCACCAGCACTTGTTTTTACTGCATCTTCGTTTAATGCACCAACGCCTTTATCTGGAATTATAATAGCATGGGCACCACAACAAACTGCAGTACGAGCAATAGCCCCAATATTTCTTACATCTGTAATACCATCTAAAATTATAAATAAAGGAGTTTCGCCTTTTGCTACAACAAAATCTATTACTTGTTGTAAATCTTGGTAACGTATAGCACTTTTAAAAGCTATTATTCCTTGATGTTGAATGTTGGTAAGGCTATTTATTTTTTCAATAGGAACATACTGAACAGGAACATTATTTTCTTTTGCAAGTGTTCGTATTTCTTGAATAACATTGCCACTTGCATTTTTTGAAATTAAAATTTTATCAAGTGTTTGATGTTGTTTTAAGGCTTCTACAACTGGGTTTCTGCCTGCAATAATATTTTTTTTAGAAACAAACACTAAGCTTTCTTTTTAGAAAAGTAAATAATAAAAAGCGATGCAATAATGATATATAAAATTACTAAAGCAGCTAATGAAAATTTAATGATAGCTGCAATTCTTGCAATGGTTACACTTATTTCGCTGCCATAGCCACCCAATGTAATAAGCATGGCAATATTTTCAACTAAATCTAATACGCCTACTAAAACACTTAACTCTAAAAATATTAAACCAATTGTTTTTAACCCGCTACTTCTAAAATTATTCATAATTGCTTTGCAGCATAAATAAAGAAAAATACAGTAAGTAATAATGAATAAAAAATCTACTGAAACATTTATCTGTAAAGGTTTTGCACCAACAGCCATTATTATGGCAGAAGCATCTCTAAAGGTTTTGGCTAATTCAAAACTTACAATGCCCATGGGGCTATAATCTGTAACAATTCCTTTCGATAAAATTTGCATTACAATTATCATTATAATAGTTGCAATACCTGCTATAATTACTTTTTTCATTAGTGGTACAAAGAAAGTAAAAAACTAATTAATACTCAATAATAAAGAGCTGAGGAAAACTGTAATAAAAATATTAATCGTATTTTCCTAATTGCCTTAATAAACGAATATGTGCTACAACTGCTCTGCTCATGGTAGGATATTCAATGTATTGTAATTTATATTCCATACATACTGTTTTTACAATATTGCTTATGGCAGGGTAATGTACATGCGATATTTTAGGAAATAAATGATGTTCTATTTGAAAGTTTAAACCACCTAATATCCATGATATAAATTTATTTTTAGTAGCAAAATTTGCTGTTGTTTTTATTTGGTGAATTGCAAATTCTTCTGGTAATTTTTTGCTATCAAAATCTGCTATTGGAAAATGTGCATCTTCTACCGTATGAGCTAATTGGAAAACAATGCTTAGTACTAAACCAGATGTTAATGTTGCAATTAAAAAACCCATTAACCAATAAAACCAACCTACCAGAATAATAGGTAATGCAATAAATATAAATCCATGATACAGTTTAGTTACCCAAAATCCTATATGGTCTTTTGTAGTCATTTTTTTTAAAGGGACTTTACCAATTCTTTGTAAAAAATATTTTTGATAGTCAGTAAAAAAAATCCAAAACACATAAAGCATCATATACAAAAACCAGAAATAAAAATGCTGAAAACGATGCAACCAATAACGTTTTTGTGTGGGTGCCATACGCATAAAAACACCTACTTCAATATCATCATCTACACCATCTACATTGGTAAAACTATGGTGCAGCATATTGTGTTTCATATTCCACATAAAATGATTGGCTCCTAACATATTTAATGAAGCGGTGGCTAATTTATTTTTCCATTTATGTTTACTAAAACTACCATGACTGCCATCGTGCATAACATTAAAACCTATTGCTGCCATTAGTATTCCTAATAACATACATTCTGGAATGGCTATGTACCAATGTGGCATAAAAAATATAAGATGAATATAGGTTGCTATAAAGGCTGCAACTAATATAATAGCTTTTGTAAATAAAGCTTTATTGCCAGATGATGCAATGCCTTTTTCATCGAAATAAGATTGTACTCTTTTTTTTAATTCGGCGTGTAAAGAATCTTTAACAGCAGGGAATTTGGGGGTTTGAAATATTGACATTTATTGATGCGTATATATTGTTTTTGAGTAGTGGTGCAAGATAATTGATTATTGCTTACATTAATGTAAGAAATTGAAAAAGTAGTTTATTTTCTTTCCCATAGCTCAAAAGTGTAACTATATTGGTGTTTTTCATCATCAGGATAAAATCTTGAATTTGTTTTTTTCCATTTTACCTCATTTATTTCAGGAAAAACAACTTCTCCTTCTATGTTGGTGTGTACACGAGTTAAATAAATTTTTTCTGCTTTGGATAATGCGGCTTTAAAAATTTCGCCTCCACCTATTATAAACACTTCTTTATAAGAATGGCTTTTTGCAACAAATACTGCATCTTCCAAACTATTTACAATTACAACGCCTTCTGCGTTGTATTTTTTTTGATTGGTTATTACAATATTTAATCTGCCATTCAATGCTTTACTGCCAATGCTTTCAAATGTTTTTCGCCCCATTATAATAGGCATTGCCCAAGTGGTATTTTTAAAAAATTTTAAATCGTTGGGTAAATGCCATAAAAGTTTATTGTCTTTTCCTATTACATTGTTTTCAGAAGCTGCTACAATTAATGATATAATCATAATGATGAATTAAATTTATTCTAAAAAATTATACAGCAACTGGTGCTTTAATATGAGGGTAACACTGATAGTTTTCTAAAGTAAAATCTTCAAATGTAAAATCAAAAATATTTTTTACGGAAGGATTTAATTGTAAAGTAGGTAAAGTATAAGGTGTGCGTTGTAATTGTAGTGTAGCCTGCTCTATGTGATTATTGTATAAGTGTACATCGCCAAAGCTGTGAACAAATTCGCCTAATTGCAAATCGCAAACTTGTGCTATCATCATGGTTAATAAAGCATAAGAGGCAATGTTAAAAGGAACGCCTAAAAAAACATCAGCACTTCTTTGATACAACTGGCAACTTAATTTTCCATCTGCCACATAAAATTGAAATAAAGCATGGCAAGGCATTAAAGCCATATTGGGCAACTCTGCAACATTCCAGGCACTTACAATCATTCTTCTACTATCTGGGTTGTTTTTTATTTGTGTAACTACATCAGTTATTTGGTCTATAGTTGTGCCATTTGCACCTTGCCAACTACGCCATTGTTTTCCATAAACAGGACCAAGTTCTCCTTGTTCATTTGCCCATTCATTCCAAATGCTTACACCATGTTCGTTTAAATATTTAATGTTGGTATCGCCTTTTAAAAACCAAAGCAATTCGTAAATAATGCTTTTTAAATGTAGCTTTTTGGTTGTAACTAAAGGAAAACCTTTTTGCAAATCAAATCGCATTTGATAACCAAAACAACTTAATGTTCCAGTACCTGTTCTATCTTGTTTTTTTACGCCTGTATCAATAATATGTTGTAATAATTTTTGATATTGTTCCATAGCTGCAAATTAAACATAGAAGGTTTATAATAAAGCCAAGATTTTTGGTTTGGGGAATATTTGTGCAATACAATTATGCTCTGTATTATTTTAAAAGCTGTGCATAAGTGCAAGGCTGAATTTTCTTTATGCACAAAGAGGCAATTTTTATTATTCATTAAAATTAGGATGTTAGTTTTACACTACTTACTAATCCCTTTATCTATGATGTCCAAAAAAAATTACATCCATTTCGTATGGATGTTCCTTTTCTCGGTTGTTGTAGCAAATGCTCAAAATAGTTTTAATCCTACAGGGTATGCTACTTCTTTGAGAGAGGCTTTAAAAGAACCAGAAAATATTTCTACTGTGAGTGTATATTACACACGTGGAATGATTTTCGACATTGAGCAGGGCAAACCTGCACCAGATGTTTCTTTTGATAAATTACCAGAGTTGAGCAATTTAAAAACTATTAGATTAAATGGTGCTCCAGTAGATTTTCATCAAGAAACATTTTTTTGTAACCTGAGTAAATTAAAGCAATTAGAGGCACTGGAATTAAGAATGGGTTTTAAACAATTAGGCTTACTTTCTGAGCAATCTATTAAATGTTTAAAAAAGTTGAAAAACCTACGCAGGCTGAACTTGCCTTGTCAGTATCCGCAGGAAGACTATCAGAAATTGCAGCAATTGCTGCCTGATTGTGAGATAATTATTAATTTGTATCCAGG
>JAIXLB010000028.1 GCA_026931905.1 Chitinophagales bacterium | reverse complement strand
ATTGTAAAGTGTTGATGTATTTTTCTTTCAATTTTATTGACATTTTTGTTAAATAAAATAGAAACGATAATTTATTTTTTATTCAAAATAAAATCTTGTGTAGTTATAAATTCTCCTTCAGGCTTTAAATCTGTTATTAAGTTTTGTAATCGTTGTACCAAAGCCTCACCACAATAACGTTTTACATACTTGGGTAAATTATAGTGGTTGATATTAGTAAACTCCCATGGATGAAAATACAAACATAAATACCCGTCATTCTTTAAAGTTTGAATAGCTAATTTTTTAAAAAACCAATAAGGATAATTTTTAAAAGCCAACCAAAATAAAGGAAGTCGTATGTTGGTTGAAACACTTGCTGGTAAACGTTTTACAGACTCTTGCTCGTACAAAGTTCTTGGTAACTTTAAATTATTATAACGACCAGGAATCCATGTTGGATGAATAGATGAATCGTACAAATAACCTGCTTCTTTTACCAAGTTCATATCAACTTTTTGCATACGAGGCATGCGTAAACCAATTACTTTTTTGTCAGTTATTTCTTCTAATTTTAATTTAGAGTTTAATAAATCTTTTTCTTCAAAGGTTGTATGATAAAATGTATGAGAAGCTATTTCATGTTTTTGAGCTAATGCTTGTATTTCATTTGGAAAATGATCTGCAAAATTAGCAGTAGTATAAAGCGTTGAAGCAATTTTATTTGTAGAAATGATTGGTGTTATTGCATCTAAGCCAAGTTTACCAATTTTCATTTGCTCGGGTAAATCAATTTTGCAATTATATTCCAATGGGGTGTCAAATTCTTCTACATCAAAAGTTAAAAGTATATAGTGGTTTTTAGCTTGCATTTTCTTCACTTATTATAAAATGAGGTCTATGTTTTGAATTCATAAACAATTTACCAAGGTATAAACCAATAATTCCTAAAATCATTAATTGCAAACCACCAAAGAAAACAACAGTAGCTATAACAGAAGCCCAGCCAGAAATTGGATGACCAAACCACAAACTGTATAAAATGTAAGGAATGTATAGTAACGATAAAATTGAAAAGGTGAAACCAAGATAGGTAGCAATATTTAAAGGCTTTACACTAAATGAGGTAATGCCTCTTAATGCAAGTTTTAGTAAAGCCCGTTTGGAATATTTTGTAGTGCCATGTAAACGTTTATTGGGTGTGTATGGAATTGCTTTTTGTTTAAAACCTATCCATTTGGTTAAGCCTCTAAAGTAAGGGTCATTTTCTGAAAAATTATTTAATACATCAATTACTTTTCTGTCTGTTAATCTATAATCTGTTGCTCCATTTTCAATTTCAATATCAGATAAAAGTATTAATGTTTTATAAAAAAATGAAGCACTCATTTGATGGGCAAAGCTTACATGCTCATTAGCTTTATCTCTAAAAGCATAAATGGTATCGTAACCATTTTCCCAATAATGTATCATTTCTGGTATAAGCTCTACAGGGTGTTGTAAATCTGCATCAATCATAATACAAGCATCGCCTTTACTATATTTCAAGCCAGCTTGAATAGCTGCATCTTTACCAAAATTTCGAGAAAATGTAATGTACTTTATATTGTTGTAACTCATTGAAAAATCCTTAATTATTTTAAGCGATTCATCAATACTTCCATCATCAATAAAGTATATAGTATAGTTGTATTTAAGTGGGGCAAATGTTTTTTCTATTGCTGTTCTAAAAAGAGATATGTTATCTGCTTCATTAAATACAGGAACTATAATATCTATCATCTTTTTATCCATACAAATGTTAAGTACGAGAAGTTTATTTTAATAAGCCACTAAATTAGTTATAATTTTTTAGCTTTTATTTACTCTTTTGATTAAAATATTTTTTGGTAAGCCAGTTGCTTAATAGAGCACTTCCTGTACCTAATAATGCACCTGCTAAAACATCAGTAGGGTAGTGTTGTCCTAAGTACATTCTTGAATAGGCAACGCCTGTAGCCCAAGCAAATGAAGGCACTACAACATACCATTTTTTACAGGTAATACTTAAAGATGTTGCAGTTGCAAAAGCTGTAGATACATGACCTGAAGGAAAAGAATAATCACTTTTATATTCATCAGGAAAAATTAGTGTAGGATATTTTTCATAAGGTCTTTCTCTTTTTACTATTTGTTTTAAACCTTGTGTTATTGCTGTATTGATGGCTAAACTTCCTACCATTGACCAAGCTTTTTGTTGTAATGCTTTATCTTTTTTTAGGTAACCAATAGTTAAAAAAGATGCAGGTGCTGCAATAGCAATAGGATAAGTAGATGAAGAAGTGTTTTTCCAAAAAGACGAATTAGGGTTTTGGGTGTTGATATTGCTTAATAATTTTACCTCCCAATTTTGTGCAATAGAAATTTGGCAGACAAACAAGCAAATAATTGTAATAAAAATTTTTCTAAAAATAATTTTATACATCAAGCAATAAGAG
>JAIXLB010000011.1 GCA_026931905.1 Chitinophagales bacterium | reverse complement strand
TCTCCGGCCCTTCCACTATTGTAAAGCCCATGCCTATGAATATTTGATTGATTTAGGATATGAGGCAGTGATGAAACTTAGAAAATCTTATAAGTGAATATTTTAAAAGTAGATTTATTTCACTCTTCTTTAATTTTCTTACCTTTATGATTACTGTAGGTAGTAAATGAGTTTGGTACAACCTGTTCCGATTCCACCTTGATAACAACATTTGTAATTATTTGACTCTATTAATGTTTTTTGGTCTTTCATTCTTTTAACAGCCAAATTATATTCTTCTTTTAAATCATAATTCCTTATTAGGGGGTACTCTACTGGGTTCATTGAACTTGTGGAGAGTATTTCATAACAGCTATCTGAAGTTAATGGATACGAAAGAGATATTTTACTAACGTCTGGACAGTAAAGATAATCTAATAAAGTTTTAGCGTCTATTATTCCTTCTTCTGTACCCGGATTTCGGGAGAATTGTGTTTCAAGGTTGGAAAGAGCTCCCTCAAAATAAGAATATAGGTGTTTTATGTATTCATCTTCTATGGTCAGAGCAGTTCCATTAGTTTCTTTATTTAAAACTTCTTTATATTTAGGTAATAATTCATCTTTTTTAGCATCTAAATCTTTTTTACTTTGAAGACATTGTTTTAGTTTTTCACTGTTTAAAATTTCTTCCCATTCACTATTTACAAGACCTTCTTCTTCACTTGTTGGCTCTGGACTTATTTCTGTTTGATTATCGACATTTTTATTAGAAATATTATTTAGAGTACAACCGGATAAAAAGAAAACAGAAAAAACTAAAAATATAATACTTATTTTTTTCATAATTTATTTTTCAATCCCCTTTGATCTTAAACAAGATTTATAAAAAAAATCATAAAGATCAATGTAGTTATCTAAAGATAGATTGGCAGAAGATGCTTTTTCGGTTATTTTATCTGGGCCCCACCTTACATTCCAGTCACAATATGATCTAATTTTGGATGGTCGTATTTGAAACCAATAAAATATTGAACCCAATAGAATTAAGATCACAATTCCAAAGGTAACTTTCAGTTTCATATCAGAAGTATATCATTATATTAATTTATACTTTTAATAACTGTTTTTACCGTAGAATTGCCATCATCTGGATATTTCCTATTTGATTTTACTTATAGTTTTTGTTATAAACTTTTACCTAATAAATTGTCTGAGTTTTTGGATAATTTTTTTATTTTCAGGCAGTTTTTCTTACCTGCTCTCTATTATTATTTGTTTAATAAAGGGGATACGGTAATGAAAAAGATAAGTGTTTTTCTTTTGTCCGGAGTATTATTTCTCTCTCTTTCCCTACCGGTATTGGCCGCGGATGGTGATGTATCCAAGGTGGAAACGTTTATAGAAAACGTTATCCAAATTTTGGTAACCATAGCCGGCTTAGTTGCAGCCGGTTTTTTCGTATGGGGAGGTATCGGCTATATTACCAGTTCAGGAAACCCTGAAAGTTTGGATAGAGCCAAGAAAACAATTCTTTATTCAGCTATCGGATTAACCATAGTATTGGGAGCTTTTGTTATCACCAATATTGTTAATCAAACAGCTGGTAACGCATTTGGAACAAATTAAAGAAAATGAGATTACTTAAAAAAGTAATCCAAAAGATTTTTTTAATCCTGCCTTTTTGGATTTTATTGCCAGTTAAGGTTTTTGGGATAGAGACCAGTGGTGAGGTGTCGCAATTTACTCATGACACCCTCTCCATTATTTTGACGATAGCCGGAGTAGCCGAAGCTTTCTTTTTGATCAAAGGTGGTTATGGCTACATGACTTCAAGCGGAAGACCGGAAAAGTTGGAAAGTGCCAAGAGAACCATTAGAAATGCCATTGCCGGTTTGGTTTTAGTAATAGCTTCGGTAGTTTTAGTTTCCATTTTTAATACATCTTTAAGCAGTGGAACCGATACGGGAACAGTTGATCAAATAGAAGTAACCCAAGTTGAGACAGTCAGTCCGAGTGACGGTTTAACCCAAATATTAATAGATTCGGTATCGGCTTTTATGCAAAACATTATTGAAAGTGCCACTAAACCGGTAGTTGACGGAGTTTTGGGTTATTTAACTACTACTCCGAGTTTAATGGAGAATAAGACGGTGGTAAATTTCTGGTTAGTTAGTCTTGGTATTGTTGATTCTTTGTTTGTCCTAACAGTGGCTTTGTGGGGATTAAAGATAATGAGTGGAGATACTTTTGGTTTTGAAGAAACGAGTTTAAAACAAGTAATTCCCAGAGTCGGATTATTTTTTCTTCTGGCCAATGTTTCTTTATTTTTAGCCGATTATGTTATAAAACTGGCCAATGTTTTGGTAAGTACGGTTTTAAATTCAACCGGAGGATTAAGTCATTCTTGGGTGGTTAACATGATCAGCGGGGATAATATTTTCTCGGGTAATGCAGCCTTGGTAACCTTAATATTTCTTCTAATCTTTTTAGTAGTGGCCATATTACTTTTATTTATGTTTATCAGCAGATTAATTTTAATTGCCGTTATAGCCGTCTTAAGTCCTTTCATATTCTTGCTTTGGGCCAGTCCTAAATTTAGTGACTTGGCAGAAGGGGCAATGAGAAGTTATCTGGTGGCCGTATTCATGGTATTTATTCAGGTAGTCATAATTCAATTAGCGTCGGCTTTCCTAAGTTTACCGGAACAAAGCGGCAATTCCTTGATATTAATTGCCGTAGCCGTGGGATTGTTTTTAACCCTTCTGAAAGTGCCGGGAACTTTAAATAGTATGATTTTTTATGTATCCGGACAAAGGGGCTTTAAGAAATTAGGCAATCAACTTATTAACGTAGTCTCATCTGATCATAGTGCTAATCTGTCCCGACAAGAAGCCGGTCAGGCAGCGGCGATTAAGAAAGCCAGAAGGAGGGTGACGATATGAGAAGTACAGTAATTCCGGCACAAATCACCACAGTGGAAGATAAGATTGCCGGAAACTTTAATTTGGCTCAAATTCTTTTAATGATGGCACCGGTATTAATTGCCACTTTGCTTTACACCATAATCCCTACTCCAATGAGCTTTGGGAGAGGGAAAATAATATTTACCATTATTTCGGCAATAGTATTTTTAACTTTGGCCATAAGAGTTAAAAGCAAAATAATCGGGGAGTGGTTGGTAGTTTGGTTGAGATTTAAATTAAGGCCGGAGATTTATGTTTTTGATAAAAATGATAATTATTTAAGACCGGTATTCGTAAAAGAAGAAGTCAGGGCGGAAGAAAAAATAAAGGTAGTTAAAAAAGTGACTGTAAAAGAAACGGTTAGCGATGAGGATAAGGTCAGATGGCAGAATATTATCGAGGGGAGAAATAAGAGTTTGAGTTTTGAATTTAACCAAAAAGGAGGGCTACATGTGGCACTGGAAACAAGATAAAGTGAGTAGTCGTAAACAAATTCAAATCAAGGGGGTTAAGGATAATATTTTGCTGTTACCCAATAATGAATACAGGGTGGTTTTGGAAACTTCCTCGGTTAATTTTGAGTTAAAAAGTGAAGCCGAGCAGGACGTGTTAATCGACAGTTTTGAAAATTTTTTAAACTCACTAAATACCAAATTACAAATATTAATCAGGGTTAGGGAAGTTGATGTGGAGACGTATGTTAAAGATATCTTAAAACTAAAGGATAAGGAAAAAGAAAAAGTCTATCAAAACCAAATAGAAAATTATGCCGATTTTATTAAAAACTTAGTGGTCAGAAACAAAATTCTATCAAGAAAATTTTTTCTGGTAATCCCCTATCAAGCGGCTGAGAAAAGCAAAGACTTTAGGATTATCAAAGAACAATTACAATTACTTTCCGATATTGTCATCAAAGCTTTGGAAAAACTGGGAATGAAAGCGAGACGTCTGGAAACGATAGAAATTTTAGATCTCTTTTATTCTTTCTATAATCCGGATCAAATTAAAAGCCAATTATTAACCAAAAATACTTTAGAAAAAATGTTGGAGGGTGAAAATGAAATTTAATTTCAAAATTAAAAGAAAGAAAAAAATAAAAAAACCACAAAACAAAAAGGTAAATTTTTACTTTGGTGAGCAAGATCAAATGGATCTAATTTCTTACTCGGGATTAAAAGAAAAGGCGGACTATCTTCTAATTAATAAAAATTATGTCAGAACTTTATTTATCAGCGGTTATCCTTATGTGGCCTCAACCGGTTGGTTATCAATGCTAATTAACTTTAACCATAACATTGATGTCAGTTATCACATCGAACAGGTTGATCCCTTATTAGCACTACCTAAACTAAACAGAAAAATTACCGAGTTGGAGTCAACCAGAAGAAATATGCTGAAAACCGGCAGGGTGATTAGTTCGGAAATTACCGATCCATTGGACTCAGCCAAAGAATTAAAGGATAAAATTTTGAGGGGTCAGGAAAAACTATTTCAGGTATCAATTTACATGACCTTAACGGCAAAAACACTTTCAGAATTAGATAAACTAACAACGCTTTTGGAAACAGTCATGTCGCAGAGACTTTTCTATATCAGAACGGCTACTTTTCAACAGCTTGACGGTCTACAATCAATATTACCCAGAGGTGAAAATAAACTGGATCAAAAGAGAAATTTGGATAGCTCTTCTGCCGCCTTAACATTCCCTTTCGTGTCATCGGAGTTGGTGCAGGAGTCGGGAATTCTTTATGGAATAAACAAGTCTAATAATTCGCTGGTAATCATTGATAGGTTTGCTCTGACAAATGCCAACAGTATTATCTTTGCCCAGTCGGGAGCGGGTAAAAGTTATACGGCCAAGGTGGAAATATTAAGACAATTAATGCAAGGAGCTAAGGTAATAGTGATTGATCCGGAGAGGGAATATAAGCAACTGGCCAAGTCGGTTAACGGAACTTACATCAGACTGTCGGCCAAATCAAAAGAGAAAATTAATCCTTTTGATTTTTCAACTCAGACTATAACGGGAGAAAATGCCTTGAGCCAACAGATTCAGGATTTAACCCAAATAATTTCTCTAATGGTGGGTAATTTAAGTCCGGAAGAAAAAGCAGTGGTTGATAAGGCATTGATAAAAACTTACAAAAAGAAAGGTTTTACCATCAATGGAAAAAACAAAATTAGTAAAGACTTCCCCAAACTAAAGGATTTTTACCAAGTTTTAAAAACAATGAAACAAAAAGATTTGGCAACAAATCTAGAAAAGTTTGTTAAGGGATCTTTAGCAACAGTTTTTGATAAGAAAACCAATATTAAATTAAATAATCGGTTGGTGGTTTTTGATATTAAAGACTTACCGGAAAGTATCAGGCCGATTATGATGATGATCGTGGCCAACTTTGTTAATTCAGAAGTTAAAAGTAAACCACAAAAAAGAATTTTGGTAATCGATGAAGGGTGGTTACTTTTAGACAATCAAGACAGTGCCAAATTTATTTCCGGTTTAACCAGAAGAGCCAGAAAATATTTCTTGGGAGTCAGTATTATTTCCCAACAAGCCAATGATTTTTTGAATTCCAATGAAGGCAGAGCTATTGCTTCCCAGTCGGCCTTAAGAATACTTCTAAAGCAGGACACCACCACAATTAAAAAGGTAAGTAAGGAATTCAATTTAAGTTCTTATGAAGAGCAGTTTTTGCTCACCTGCGACAGAGGAGAGGCACTGATTATTGCCGATCAGAATCATGTATCGGTAAAAATTGTGGCCTCGGATAAGGAACATGGATTGTTAACCACTGACCCCAGAGAAATTTACAGCTAATGAATAATTTTTGGAATTTTAAAAAAGAGTTAAAAATAATTTTATTGGCTTTTTTGGTAGTCCTTTCTTTACCGCTAATTGCCATTATTATTCTGACTCAAACCGGAATTAATTTAGTATCAGATAAGTTGGTTGACCAGACGGGAATTGAAAACAGAGTGGAAATATTAGATCCAATAACCGGTGAAGTAACTTACACCATAAACCAAGCAATGTATTGGCCGACAACAGGTGTAGTCACTTTGGAATTCGGAGTTCCCCATCTCCCCTATCAAATACTTCATACCGGAATTGATATTGCCAATAACAAAGGGACTAATATTACTCCGTTTATGGGAGGAACGGTAACTTATGCGGCGGAAACAAAGATAGGTTACGGAAAACACATTATTATTGATCATGGAAATAATGTAACTTCACTTTACGGACATTTGGATAAAATATTGGTTTATAAAGGACAGGTGGTAACTACCGATCAAGTAATCGGTTTGATGGGTACTACCGGTTGGTCTACGGGTAATCATTTACACTTTCAGATAAACGTCTATGGGATACCGGTAAATCCGAGGGTGTTTTTAGTGGATAATGACGAATAAAAATATGTAAAGGGAAAAAGTAAGGTTTCGGGGTAGAATAATTTAATGGTGAATATCTTCAAACTATGAATAAATTGGAAGCAAAAGTAGCTGTAAAAAAATTAGTTGAAAGGTACCAGGGTAACAGAAGAAATTATATTGATCCAAAATATAATGAAACTTTATTAAGAAGTGATTTTTTGGATCCATTGTTTGAAGCACTTGGTTGGGATATAAAGAATGATAAAGGAAAACCTACTAATGAAAGAGAAGTAATTTTAGAAGAGGGGTTAAAGGATAATGTTGCTGAGAATTCAAAAAAACCAGATTATACTTTCCGTTTGTTTGCAGAAAGAAAATTTTTCCTTGAGGCTAAAAAACCGAGTGTAGATATTAGTAAAAATCAAGATACGGCAAAACAAATTCGTAGATATGGGTTTACAGCAAAGTTAAAAATATCTGTACTTTCAAATTTCGAATATTTAGCAATTTATGATTGTTCGGAGAAAGTAAAAGAAACAGATCAAAGTCGTACTTCATTAGTAAAGCTTTATCATTTTTCAGAATATGAAAAATATTTTGATGAAATCTATGACTATTTGAGTAAAGATGTTGTTTATTCTGGAAATTTTGATAAGACCTGGTCTTATATAGAAGATAAAATTAATAAGTTTAGTGTTGATGACTTATTTTTGGAACAAATTAATGAATGGAGATTTTTACTTGGAAATGAAATTTATAAACATCAAAATGATATTAATGAACAAACTTTAAACGACATTGTTCAAAGTTATTTAAACAGTGTAATTTTTTTAAGGGTATGTGAGGATAGAAACTTGGAGGATTATAAAACTCTTTTAAGTTTTGCAACAAAAAATGATTTTAGAGCTTTGATTAATAAATTTGTTGAAGCTGATAGAAAATATAATTCAGGTCTCTTTGATCATCCTCTTCGTGAAAAAATTATAAGTGATAATCAATCAATTTTTTGGGAAATTATTAGAAAATTATATTATCCAGAAAGCCCTTATTCTTTCTCTGTTTTTTCTTCCGACATTATTGGTAGTATCTATGAAATTTATTTATCTCAAAAACTATATATAAAAAATGGAACTGTCGTTTTAGAAAATAAACCCGAACATGTTGATCGTGATATTATCACTACCCCTACAAATATAATTCAAGATATTTTAAGAAATACTTTAATACCATTTACTCAAAATAAAAATGATGGAGAAATTTTAAAAACAAAAGTAGCCGATATTTCGTGTGGTTCAGGTGCTTTTTTATCCGAAGCTTTTCAATTATTAAATGATGTTTTAATTGATTTTTATCTTAAGGTAGATAGAAGTAAATTAATCCAGACTGCTATTAATACTTATAAATTACCTTATGAAATCAAAAAACAAATTTTGTTGAATTGTATTCATGGTGTAGACAAAGATTTTAATGCAGTTCAAGCATGTAAGTTTGGTCTTTTATTAAAATTACTTGAGTCAGAATCAAACGGTTCTATAGACAAAAAGGTATCAATATTACCAAGTCTTGGTAAGAATATATTTTTTGGAAATTCGTTATTAAATTTTGATCAATCTACAAAAAAAGATCAACTTGAAATTAATCCTTATAGTTTTTCATATAAATTTGACGTGATAATTGGCAATCCCCCTTATATGAAATCGGAGGATATGAAAAACATTACACCAAAAGAATTACCATTGTACAAAAAGTTTTATCAAACTGCTTATAAACAATTTGATAAATATTTCTTATTTATTGAAAAAGGGTTAATGTTACTAAATAGTGGTGGTTATTTGGGCTATATTGTTCCAAGTAAATTTATTAAGATTGGAGCCGGTAAAAAATTAAGAGAGTTATTACGAAAATCAAAAAATATTTCACAACTTATTTCTTTTGGAGCAAATCAAGTTTTTAAAGACAAAACGACCTATACTTGTTTGCTTTTTTTACATAAGGAAGTAAATGAATTTTTCAAATATTTTGAGGTGGAAGATTTCGATGATTGGAGAACAAGAGATTTTAGTGATACTGATTTTGAAGAAATTAATACTACTACTCTTAGTAATGATGTTTGGGCGTTGGTACCTGCAAGTTTGAGAAATATATATAAAAAGATAAATCAAAAAAGTCTTTCATTAGGTGAGCTTATTGGTGAAGAAAGTATTTTTAATGGTATTCAAACAAGTGCTAATAAAATTTATATTCATAGACCTAAAAAAGAGGATAAAAATTATTATTATTTCGATAAAGATGGTTTGGAATGGAAAATTGAAAAAACGTTTACAAGACCATATTTTGAAACTTCGAATGGAATTGATAATCTTTATACATATCGTAAATTTGAGCCAAATAGTTTTGTAATTTATCCTTATAAAAAAACTGATAAAGGAATAGAATTTATTGAAATCAAAGAAATGGAGAGAAGGTTCCCTTTCGCTTATAAATATCTTTTACAGCATAAAGTTGAACTAATGAAAAGAGATATTAAACCTGAACCGATGACTAGCAATGAGTGGTATAGGTATGGGAGACATCAGAGTTTAGATAAATGTGAAATACCAGCAAAAATTGTTGTCGGAATTCTTTCCATGGGTGATAAATATGCAGTTGATTATAATCAAACAGTTTTATCTTCTGGTGGAAATGCGGGATATTGTATTATTTCTATTCCCGAAAATTTTGAATATTCAATTTATTATATTCAAGCTTTGCTTAATTCGAAGTATTTAGAGTGGTATTGTAGTTTAATTGGTAGTGTTTTTAGAGGTGGTTATATTTCTCATGGTACACAAGTATTGAAAAAGTTGCCAATTATAAAAATAAATTTCGATAATAAAGAAGAAAGAAATCTTCATGACCAAATTTCTAAATTACAAAAAGAGCTTATTGAGATTCAAGACGAAATTGACAAAAATGAAAGTAATAATCGTCTTAAAATACCACTGCAAAGAAAGTTTAATAATTCAAAAGATATACTCAAAAAACTTTTAAAAGAGTTATTTCAGCTTGGGAAAGACGATGATTTGGTTCCTTTAGTTTCAAAAAAGTATGAAGTTAATTAAAAACGCTACAAATCAAAAATTAAGAGGTGGTTTTTATACACCGGAACCGATTGCAGACTTTATTTTAAAATGGGCTTTTAACGGAAGTCGCGGTCAAGATATTTTGGAACCAAGTTGTGGTGATGGAGTATTTTTAGAGAGTATTAGAAATAATAGTTTTCCATATAAATCAATAACAGCGGTTGAAATTGAGAAAGAAGAAGCAAAAAAATCAGAGAATTTAAATTTAAAATCAACAGAAATTATTAATAGTGATTTTCATGAATTTTGTAATAAAACAAAGAAAAGATTTGATATTGTTGTAGGTAATCCCCCATATATTCGTTATCAATATTTTGATAAAAAACAACAAAAAGAGGCTGCAAATATTTTTAATAAAGTAGATTTAAAATATTCAAAGCTCACAAACGCTTGGGTTTCTTTTGTTGTTGGTTCTAGTCTTCTTTTGAAAGATAATGGGAAAATAGGTTTTGTTTTACCAGCCGAACTATTACAGGTTTCCTATGCAAAAACACTAAGAAATTACTTATCTCATTATTTTAATAAAATAAATATTATTTCTTTCAAAAAACTAGTTTTTCCTGATATTCAGCAAGAAGTAGTTTTACTGTTATGTGAAAAAAATGATACGGATAAACATTTGATAGAACATATGGAGATTGAGGATGCAAGTAAATTAAAAGATGTTGATTTTACGCTTTTAAAAAGTCCGAAAAAAGAGATTGATTTTCAAGAAAACAAGTGGACATTTTATTTTTTAGATCAAGAAGAAATTGATTTTTTAGAAAAATTAAAAAAGTTAAATAATATTCCGAAAATAAAAGATTATGCTAGTAATGAGGTTGGAATTACGACTGGAAAAAATGATTTTTTTACAGTAACAGAATCAACAGTTAAGGAATATAAAATGGAAAAATATGCTAAGCCATTAATGGGGAGAAGTGTACAACTTAAAGGGGTAAATTTTTCGAAAAAAGATTGGAATGATAATAGAAAAAATGGAGCTCGAGTTTTTCTATTAGTTTTTCCAGAAAGAGAAAAGTTAGCAAAAGAAAATAAACGTGCTATGGAATATATTTTAATGGGCGAAAAAAAAGGCTATCAAAATGGTTATAAGTGTAGAATTAGAGGTGAAGAGTGGCATATTGCTCCCTCTCTTAAAATATCTGAGGCTTTTTTTACGAGGCAAAACCACCTATTCCCTAAAATGGTTGTAAATACTAATAATGCGTATACAACTGATACGGTTCATAGGGTTTTTATTAAAAAGGGTACAAATGTAAAAGCTTTTGTAGCTAGTTTTTATAATTCTCTTTCTTTGGCTTTTTCTGAAATTGTAGGTAGAAGCTATGGTGGTGGTGTGTTAGAGCTTATGCCAAATGAGGTTGAAGAAATATTGTTTCCTTATAAAAAAGAACACGCTGAAATGATCGAAAAACTTGATGCAATGTTTCGTAAAGGAAAAAATATTGATGAAATTCTGGAATATTCCGATGAAGTAATTTTGAAAAAAGGATTCGGCTTTTCAAATAGAGAAGTTAAACTTGCAAATAATATATGGAAAAAACTTTCAAGGAGAAGGTTAAATAGAAAGAATAATAAAAAATGTTAAATCGAGATTACTGTGATTAAAAAATATGTATATTATAGCTTTTGAATTTTATAATTATCATTAAAGTTGGTGTAGAATATGGCGGATATATTGGAATTGTTAAAAACTTCAAAAAAAAGATTATTTGTTGGTTTGGCTGGCCCTGGTACTGGTAAAACTTATACTTTTCGAAAAATAATAGAATCCAATGAATACAAAAATAAGCAAATTTTAATATTATCATTTATAAATAAATTGATAAATGATTTACAAGAAGATTTTGAAAATTGTAAAAATGTTACAGTTTCAACGCTTCATGCGTTTGCAAGACAGCAGATTGGGGATGTCGATTTTGATGAAGACTTAGACAAAATAATAAGTGAGGATTTCTTTTATATAACCGGAAAAGCAGTAGATTATGAGAAAAAGTTTTTTGAGGATAAATTAGAGCCTGATGAGTTTTCTTTTTATAAAGGACGAAAAAATTTTTATAAAAACCAAAAAAGTTTATATTCTTTTAATTCAATTGTTTATGCACTGAATCGTCATTTTGAGAAAAACCCAGGGAAAATACCTGGTAATTATGATTTAGTTTTAATAGATGAATTTCAGGATTTTAATAAGTCTGAATATGAATTAATAAAATTATTGAATCGAAAGAGCAGGGTCGTGGTTGTTGGTGATGACGATCAGTCTTTATACTGTGGACTTAAAGATGCAGTTCCTAATCAAATACGCTCTCTTTATAGAGATAAAAATGCTGAACAATTTTCGATAGATTATTGTTTTAGGTGTACAAGCGTCATAGTTAATGCTGTTAATGACCTTATAACAAATGCCAAAAATAGTGGTTTTTTAAGAGACAGAATTAATGAAAAAAAGTTTTTATATCCAACTGGGGTAAAACCTGAAAAAGATTTGGTAAGTAATAATTTTGACAAAATAGATTTCATACCAGCTGTTTGTGGTGATAAATTAATGTATGAATTATCTAAAGCTATTAAAAATGACGTTAAAGAGGAAAGGTCTCGAAGAGAGAAAAACAATGATAAAGAAAATAGTATAAGAATACTAATTATTACGCCGAGTTATTTCAAAAAAACAATATATGAAGGTTTGCTAAAAAATGGGCTTAATGTAGTAGAGTTTGAATTATTTTCTGATGAAAAAACCAATAAAATGAAACATAAAAAAATCATTAATTTATTTAGAACTTTAAGCACAAGAAAAACTGATAACTTATCACTTAGAAATTTGCTTCCACTTTATTTAGAAGATGACGACATTAAAGATTTAATAGTAAAAAGTCATAAGTTGGCTGATAAAAAAATATGGTTATGTTTAGATCCAAAAATACAAAAACAGATAGAAAAGGATATCTCTATTTTTAAGAAAGTAAAAAAGAATAGTAAGAAATTGGAAGAAAAAGAGTTGATTAGATTTAGTAAAGTTTTTAACACAAAAAATGTTTTATCAAAGTTAATACACGGTTTCGATTCTGTTTCGAAAAATGCAATAGAGGTGGAAATCACCACTTTAATGAGTTCAAAGGGTTTGTCTGCTGATTTTGTATATTATGTTGGAGTAGATGATAAAGAAATATTAGATAAAAAATCAAATAAATTTACTAATCAAAAAATATGTGAATTTTTAGTTGGATTAACTAGGGCAAAGGAAAAATTGACATTAATTTCAATGCAAGATAAAAACCCTAAAATATTAGATTTTTTAGATAAAAGTTATATCAAAACAATTAATGTCTAAATACACTCAAAAATCAGGTAAGTGGATTTATCGACCGGGACAAAAGGAACCTTTTAGATTAAGTCGGTCGAGGATTGAAATGTTTTTGGAGTGTCCGAGATGTTTTTATTTGCAAAACAGATTGGGTTTGGGAAGACCAAGTATGCCAGGATTTTCACTAAATTCGGCCGTGGATGAACTTCTGAAAAAAGAATTTGATTTATTAAGAGAATCAGGACAGGCACATGAGCTAATGAAACAATATGGAATTGAAGCCATCCCCTTTTCTCATCCGGATATGAATAAATGGCGAGAAAATTTTGTAGGGATTTCTTTTGTTCATCCGGAAACTAATTTGGAAATATTCGGAGCAGTGGATGATGTTTGGATTAATAAAGACAAAGAATTGATAATCGTGGATTATAAATCGACAAGTACTAGTGAAGAAATTAGTTTAGATAGTGAATATAAACAGGCTTATAAAAAACAAATGGAAGTTTATCAGTGGTTATTTAGGAAGAATGGATTTAAAGTTTCTCCTACTGGTTACTTTGTTTTTGCTAATGCTGATAAAGGATTAGCAAAATTTGACGGGAAATTAGAATTTAAAATGTCAATTATTGCCTATGAAGGAGATACTGGTTGGATAGAACCGACAATTTTTCAAATACATGAATGTTTAAACAGTGATGTTATCCCCTCTTCAGGAGAAAAGTGTGAGTATTGTGATTACAGAAAACTAACCCATAAATTTGAATAAATGCTAATATAGGTTAGCAATATTAAAAAGGAATAAATGAAAAAACTATTTTATATATTGGTTGTTTTTGTATTTTTAATACTAATATCTAAAATTAATCGTCTTGGAAATGAAAATAAGATTTTAAATGAACGGATAAAAAATCAACCTGAATCTGTTCAATCAGAAGATTGTAGTAGCTCTTATTCAGAATGTTTAAAATTTCCATGGCTTGATTTACCTTTGAATTATTTTTCAGTTAAAGATGTAACTTGGGGTTCAATTGGAGGTGTTGGGAAAAAAGGCACAATGGATGAATATACTCAAGCGGCTTTTAATAACAAAGTAGTCTATCAGTCCTACCCAACCACAAACATAACAATTAAAGAATATTCTTCTGATATAGTTTGGCCGTCTTCTAAAAAATTTTCCGATCTTAGGGAAGAAATATCTCAGGAAAATAATGGCGGTTTTATGAGTACTATAGATGAAAATTATAAAACATATGGTCAAATAGCGGTTAATTTTTTTGACAACGGACAACAAATTGAAATGACTGATAGTTTTGATGTTAACAATGACGGAGAGAAAGAAAAAGTATTAGGCTTAAATTTTATTGGGCGAGCTGACGGTGGTTCTTATAGTGCGGCAATTGTCAAAGATAACAAAATAATTTTCTCAGTTGATGAAGACGATTCATTTATCGTTCCGGCCGATACTACAAACGGATTCTTTGTAGAATGGCGGAGCTCAGAAGATAGTTCTCCATTGTGTTGTCCTCGCGGGTATATGAGAACAAGATTTGTACTTAACAACGGTAAATTCATTCCTGTTTATGAACAAGAAATAAGATATCTTATTGTTGGTAATAAATCTAACTAGATGGCTAAGATTAAGGAAAAATTTTGTTATCGAAAAGTAGATTTTTATAACGAAGCTTTTATTGGAGGAGTATTTATAAGAGCTGAAAACAATGAAGAAAATAGATTTATGTATATCTTAGAAGGAGTTCATGAAGAAATAAAACCGTTATTGAAAACAATAAAAAGGTTTAAAAAAGATTTTAAAGAAAGTAAAAAGACTCCAGCTGATGTTTATGGAGCAATAATTTTTAAAATTAGATTTAACAGAACTTCCCCTCTTAAAAAAGAATTCTGGACAACTAAAACAAAAGCAGAAATTGAATTAGATCAGAATTATCGACTTAGACAATATATAAAAATTTTTGATAATGGTAGACAAGGACTTTACCAAATAATGATAATGCCCTATCAATATGAAGTTAAAAAGAAAAATTGGGTGTTAAGTAATTGGTTGCCGGTGTTGGCAACAATCACGGATGAAGAATTAGGGAAAATTGCAGTCATGTCGACAAAAACTCAAGTTGATCCATCAGCTAAGGAGATGGCTTTGTATTCAATTGAATGGGTAAAAGGTTATGATGTTGATAAAGAAGAATTGGTGGAGAATGAGGAAACGAGAAAAACAGATATGGTACTTAACTAGATTTTAAGATATTTTTTGAGTTGATTTGGATCTTCATTTAGGTCTATTCCGACCCAAGAGTTGAGACAATTATTTTTAATTAACACCTCTTTTTCTTCATCAAATAAATCGTCGTCAAACCATAAAAAAGGTTTTGAAAAATCAATGGCTTCAGTTTTATTGACTTCCCAATAAGTTTCTTTTATTTTTTCAATATATTTCATAGTATCCAAATCAAAAAATTCTTTAAGAAAATCAATAGTAGATAAAGAGTTTCCCCGACAGTGAGTGGTTAACCAATAGACGTTATGATTTTTAACCATGTATTTGATAAATTCTTTTGAAAAGTTTGCAATTTCATGGTCGTTAACTAGTAATACCCCGTCTATATCAAGATAAATGTTCATAAGTTAATATTAACTGAGTAGTGGAATTTTTAAAAGAAAAGTAAAATGTCGAAGTATAATTATAAAACATGAAAGAAATTGAAAATTTATCTAATAAGATTTTTGAATTAGGAGAATTAATCAATAATTCGATTTATTATAGACAAGATGTGTGGAATGAAAAAAATACTGGAAATTGGAGTAAATTGTGGTCTTCTTTTGATAATATTAAGGATTCTTTAGAAGTAATAAAGGAATATTTAGATTTAGAATCTGGTGGCTATTTGGCAATTTATGGGGTATTACAGGCATTAATAGTGCAACAAGATTCCTTGCAACATATTGAAGAGTCTCTTGGATTATTAACTAAAAAGTTCTTTTTAGATTATCCTGATTTATATAATATTAGGTTTGTTAGGAGTGAAATAGTTGGACATCCGACCCAAACGATGATTAAAGGAAGAAACTCTTCATATAACGAAGGGACTGTAACTTATACGTCAATATCACCAGGTACAGGATTGAGGATAGTTAATTATTCGGTGTGGTCAAAAAAGGGTTATTCATCGAAGTCGGTAAATTTACTGGATATAATAAAGAAACAAGCTGAGATATTAGATGTTGAAATTGACAGTATTATGAAAAAAATTAAGGATAATGAAGAGAAACATATTAAAGAATTCAAAAATGAAAGTTTGTCTGATTTATTAAAGACAACTGGTTATTTAATACAAAAGTTATGGCCACATGAGAGGGATCGATATTACTCTGAGGTATGCCTAAATTCTTTAAAGAATATATATAAAAAATATAAATTAAGTATTAAAAAAAGGTATAAATTAAAAAAAATAGATGATAATGCTTTGTCGATACCTGGTGTTGTTATCGTTGTTCAAAAAATTGACAGACTTATTCCAAGAATAGAAAAAATGGTAATGTTTGGGCAAAATGTTGACGAATTAGATTTAGATGTTTATGTTGAATCTTTGTCACACGCGTTCGATGATTTGCGAAAAATGGCAGTAGAAATTGACGAAGAATTCAAAAAATAAGATTTTGTACAATAGGTTATAATTCTTCTATGTCACCAAGAAAGATTGGAAAAAAGTTAAAGAAAGTTCGTTTAAGTTTAGATTTGAAACAAGCAGATGTAGCAGGTAAAGCCGGAATTAGTGTTAATTACTATGCCAGAATTGAAAGAGATGAAGAAAATCCAACCATAGAAACTTTAGAAAAAATTCTTAAAGTATTAAAAGTGAAATCAAGCGATATTCTACCCTTTTAATTTGTTTTGACCTTTTTTATCTTTCCACTTTGTTCGTCATCAACTATTTGGTGAGCCAAGACGTGGGCTAAGTTGGCAGTAAAACCTAAGTATTTCTTTGCGTCTTCAACACTGTGAGGTAAATTTTTACTTTTTAGGTACTTAACAGTAGTTTCAATATCCTTTTTACTAATTTCGTAACCGGCATTTATACTCATGTTGGAGTATAGCATTTTAGATGTATTTGCCATAATTTAAAAATTTAAACATATCTTTGGCGAAGCCGTCGCCTTCAAGGCGACGCATAATCTCTTTACTTTTTGTTTGAGAAAGAATATTAAGACTTCCTTCCCATAAGACGCTACGATCAATGATGGCCAGTTTCCGATGATGATTACCATTTGAGAGAAAAACTTGTATCCCGACGGTCTCAAAGGCTTGGATTTCGCTTTCTGATTGACATTGGTACTTAGCAATATGTTCTTTTGGATCACGGGTAATAATAAAGATGTTGACTCCTCTATCGTTTAATCTTTTTAAGATGGGAAATAATAAATCCATTCTTTGAGTAGTAATAAATGGACTTTCAATAATTACTTCTCTTTTACAATTCTCTAAGTCTTTAATAAAGTTAGGATAGAACGTATTTTCATTGTGAAGTGATGTAGTAAACTGACTCATAGCTCTGCCTCCTTAGTGTTTAAAAACGTAACTTTACCGTTAACTTTGGTTAATCCGATTTCAATTAGTTTATAATAGGTTTTAATTAAAGAGTCAAATAGGGGTTCCAGATTTTGGACCGCGGGCTCACA